>CAIXFE010000067.1 GCA_903918675.1 uncultured bacterium | reverse complement strand
TCGTAGGAATGAGAGATTTGTGATGATGTAATAAGGCAATACAATATCTCTATCGTGCGTGGGATAAATCACGTTCAATGAGAAAAGAGAATGATTATTCTAATACAAGGTGTGCAATGAGGGACATCTATGAAAATAGTTTAATATCAGTAAACAATTAGCGCTTTTTTAAATCTAAAAAAATCTCCACAATCGTAGAGATCTTTTTAATTAGAAATCAGAATGGTTGTCCCAATGATATTATTTCTTAGTTGTTTTTTTGGTCAACCATAATTTCGACATCACGAAAGCACTCTAAAGGAAAATCAGGCTTTAGTCGTGTCTTCATTAATTATTTTCTACTGGATTTCTTCACTTTCTTGGTTGGCTTTTTTACTCCTTTTTGGATTGCTTTCTCGATTTTTTTGACATCTTTTTTGATCTCTTTTACAACCTTTTTTGCGACCTTCTTGATCTTCTTGATGTCTTTTTTTACCTCGTTTTTCACGAGTTTAATGTCCTTCTTAATTTCCCTTTCTACTTTCTTTACCGTTGTATTGGTAATTTTTTTGCTTGTCTTTTTGACAGCCTTTTTTGCAACTTTTTTTGTCATGGGTAACGTATAAAAAAGATAAAATGATAAAATGATAAATTCCCACTTATATATATGATTTCCCCTTGATTACAAGTGAATGACGCATTCAAAAAAATCTCCACCGAAGTAGAGATTCTCTTTGATGTGGGTATGGTTGACCAAATGGTATTTCTTAGTTGTTTTTTGGTCAACCATAATTTCGACATCACGAAAACCCTCTAAAGGAAAATCGGGCTTTCGTTGTGTCTCAATTAATTATTTCATGATCTTAACTGCAGCTCGTCCTACTTTCTTAGGAGCCTTCTTGACTGCTTTCTTAGCTTTTTTTGCTTTCTTGACTTTCTTCTTAGCAACTTTTTTAACTTTCTTTACCTTCTTAACTTTCTTCTTAGCAACCTTCTTAACCTTCTTAGGAGCTTTCTTCTTAGCAACCTTCTTTGCTTTTTTAGCAACTTTCTTGACAGCCTTTTTTGCTACCTTTTTTTTAGCAACCTTTTTAACTGCCTTCTTAACTGCTTTCTTGACAGCCTTTTTTGCAACTTTTTTTGCCATTTGTGTGTGATAATAAAAAATAAAAAGAACTATAACAAGTCAGATATATGCTATTTTATGCAGAATGCAAGAGAAAATGAAGGAATAAAATTAACAATAGATAATGAATAATGAACAATTCTCGAGCTCATATATGCCGCTTGCTGGGCCGTATCTCTGCGAAGGCGCAATTGCAATACTTCGAAATGGTTTTTGAACAAAAATATTTTAAATTAAAAAAATGTGATATCCCGTTGAAAACAGCCCGAAATTGAGTAGACAGAAAGTATCTTAGTATTTTCTGATCAGACATATGGATCTTCCCTTACTACTCACCATATTAAGCTCTGCGCTCTTTCTTACTTTTTTTGTGGTATACAATAAAGATATTATCAAGTGATCAATCAGGCCAAACCTCATTAGTTGGTCACTTTTTAGTTTGATCACCCTAATCAATTCTCTTACTTATATCTTTTTTACTCATAATGCATTTAAGGCGGGACTGGCGTTTACGGACTTCTTTACCTGTATCGTGATCTCTTGTCTGATCCTTTTTAGAAAACAATATTCCAAGCCAAATACCTTTGAACGAACCATCATTGTCCTC
Source organism: uncultured bacterium (assembly GCA_903918675.1). GTDB lineage: Bacteria > Patescibacteriota > Gracilibacteria > Absconditabacterales > Absconditicoccaceae > CAJBLF01. The sequence goes on along the minus strand of CAIXFE010000067.1, from coordinate 2,483 downwards.
GCTGTGGTGTCACTTATTAGTCGGTATCTTTTCCATTCTGCTTTGTATGCAAATCTTTTGTTGCAGCCCGCTTACATTTTGGCCTTTCTCCCTACTATCAGAAATGCATGGAAGCATCCACAAAATGAGAGTGCATTGGTATGGCTGATGTGGGCAGGATGTTTTGTCTTGAACATCACCGTGATCATTCTCCTTCGAAATAATGTCTGGGCAGATCTCGTTAACCCTTTGATAGCACTCACGTTGCATGCAAGCGTCTGATTCCTTGCGTTGCGTAGGTATGGGTAGGAATTAGGGATCTGGAATTGGGCATTTGGAATCGGGAATCTGGGTTGTATGCGTTTTACCATTGAGAGATTCGATATTGAAAATTGTTTGCAAAATTTAAATTTCTTAAATTTCTAAATTATTTTTCTGGTTGTTTTCTTCGTCGATTTTGCTATAGTAAATTACTCCTATTCTTTGTAGGTATTTTTATCATTACCCTGATCATATGCTAAACGATATTTTGAAATTTATTTCCTGAGATTATAATCTCAAGCAGATCAATAAGATCCTGCCGATGATAACCACTATCAATGCTTTTTATGATGAATATGAAGCACTTTCTGACGATCAAATCAAAGCCAAAACTGAGGAATTTAAGACCAGACTGAGTCAGTGAGCTACCCTTGACGACATTCTGCCTGAAGCTTTTGCTACCGTCAAACAAGCTTGTAAAAGGATGCTGGGACAAGAAGTAGATGTAAAATGAGAAAAACAAATCTGGAATATGGTACCTTACGATGTCCAATTGCTGTGAGGTATTATCTTGCATAGAGGGACAATCACTGAGATGAAGACCTGAGAAGGAAAGACTTTGGTGGCGGTGATGCCAGTCTATCTCAATGCGCTGGCAGGCAAAGGCGTGCATGTCGTGACCGTCAACGATTACCTTGCATCTCGTGATGCTCAATGGATGGGACATGTCTACAATCGATTGTGATTGACTTGCGGATGTGTGACGAAGGGAGTAGCACTCAATAAAAGAAGAGAAGAATATAGCAAAGATATTTGTTACGTAGAGAATTCTGAACTTGGATTTGATTATCTGAGAGACAACTTGGTGAAGTCTATGCAAGAAAGATCATTGCTTCGACGCCCACTCAATTATGCTATCGTCGATGAGATCGATAGTATCCTGATCGATGAGGCGAGGACTCCATTGATCATCTCCGAAGCCAATGCTGAGGCCACTGAAAAATACGTCTATTATGCTAAGATTGCAAATGGGTTGATCCCTTGTACGTCGAAGAAAAAAGTATCCAAATGATTATTGCAAGAATTGCTTACTGATGCGAAGGGAGAGAAAGCACAAGAAGAAGATGGGGATTATTATATCGATGAGAAAACTAAGACTGCTTCACTGAGTTCTAGAGGGATCCAGAAATTAGAAGAAATTTTGCAAGTAGAAAACCTGTATAGAGATTTGGGATATGAAGAGATTCATCATATAGAAAATGCATTGAGAGCGCAAGCAGTCTATGATAGGGACACTGATTACATCGTCAAAGATGGAGAAGTCTTGATCGTAGATGAGCATACGGGTCGTACGATGCCCGGAAGGAGATTCTCAGAAGGTTTGCATCAGGCGATCGAAGCGAAAGAAAATGTCCGTATCCAGAGAGAATCAAAGACCTTGGCTACTATTACGTATCAGAACTTTTTCAAACAGTACAAAAAGCTGGCTGGAATGACGGGTACAGCATTGACGGAAGGTGAGGAGTTTGAGAAGATCTATGATCTCTCCGTCTTGGAGGTACCTACCAATAAACCTACGATCAGAGTCGATAAAAATGATAAGGTCTATTTCAATCAAGCAGCTAAATGGAAATTCGTCAAACAATATATCGAGTTTGCTCATGAGATGGGACAACCGATTTTGATCGGTACTTCATCCATTGCGACATCAGAATATGTTTCTAAAATATTGGAAAAAGAAAGTATCGTCCACTATGTCTTGAATGCGAAATTTCACGAACAGGAAGCCCATATCGTCTCTCAAGCAGGGAAATATAAAAGTGTCGTCGTCGCTACCAATATGGCCGGTAGGGGAACGGATATTAAACTGGAGAACGGACTGAATGACAAGCTTGCGGATAATTATGCAAAGCGGATGCAAAAAACGGTAATTGAAAATTGAAAATTATCCTTACAGGACAAGAAAATTGAAAATTCAACAGGGGTGTTGGTAAGATTATATTCTCAACAGGAATTTGAATTGACGATGGAAGGGATGAAACGTCAGTGGGGAATCACTGATGAAATGATCAGACAAGCAGAGAAAGATTGGGTCGATCATGATCAGCTGAAATTTAAAATTAAATTTTTCAAAAAGAAAAAAGAAAATACTGATGTGTTTGTGGAGTTGACTGTCACTCCTCGTGAGGGCTCCGTTTCTCAGCTTGTTGCTAAGGATTTCCATTATGGACTCTTTATCCTCG
>CAIXFE010000066.1 GCA_903918675.1 uncultured bacterium | reverse complement strand
GAAAGCTTGGATCCCAAAGGCTTAAAAATCTTTGTAATAGAAATATCTTTATCAAAGCTTCTGACCTCTTTCACGTTTACTTCTTCTTTGATGATGTCCTGATACTTGGTCAGGAGGGATTTGGCATTGAGCGTAGTCATTGTTTGCGATAGGGATAAAAAAATCTGTCAGCAACTTATAAAAATATCGGACAAAATTTCAATGAAAAACGAGTGCAAAAGGATTGCAAAATAAACGGAAAAAAGTAAGAAGAGAAGTGGAAGTGGTCGTTTAGATGATTGGTGATATCAGGTGCTTAGTTTATTAACGGGTTAGATGATTAGGCCTAAGCTCCTAAACTTCCAAGCCCCTAAACCTCTACCGACTTTCTTAATTCTTAATTCCATTCCATGATCATAAACATGATAGCGGCGATGTCCTCCAATAGGGTCATCGGAACCCATAACCAATTGCCTCGGCATTTTAGCGAGGATTTCAAGCATTTCAAAGATCTGACTACAGGAAAAATTGTCGTCATGGGATACAATACCTTTCTCTCTATCGGCAAGCCTCTGCCCAATAGAAGAAATATCATTTTGACTTCCAAAACCGTAGAAGGCGTAGAAACGTATTCTTCTATCGATGCTATGATAGACAAGCTGACCGCTGAAGATGTATCAGAGATTCGGGTCATCTGATGAGCGAGCATTTACAACCAGTTTCTCCCTCAAGCAGACAAAATTTATCTGACCTTGATCAAACAGGCATATATCGGAGACACGTATTTCCCAGTTTTCGAGGACGAATTCTCCGAAGTAGGAAGAGAAGAACATGAAGAGTTTGATTTTGTAAATTATGAGAGGAATAAGTAATTTTATTTTCATTATGAGTATCTATGGACCAAAGCCATCCAGAGTATCAATATTTAGATCTCCTGAAAAGAGTCATGGAGACAGGTATCGTAAGAGATAACGGTACGGATATCAAAGATAAAAATTATTCCGCTGGGGTACAACAGATCGGTACAAGTTCAATCTTTGGTTGCCAGATGCGTTTCGATCTCTCCAAAGGATTCCCATTACTTACGACCAAAAAAATGTATACCCGCAGTATCATTCATGAGCTCATCCGATTCCTTTCTGGCGATACCAATCTCCGTTATCTAGCACAGAATGATGTACATATCTGGGATTTGCGACCCTTTCAGACATATCTGTCCAAGACATGACTTGCAGAAAAACTCCCCGCATATAGTCCAGAATGGAAAGCAGAGATGGCATCATTTATCGAAAAGATTAAGACAGATGACGATTTCGCAGCGCAACGATGAGATCTCTGACCTGTATATGGATATCAGTGGAGAAATTTCAATGGACAAGGAGTGGACCAGATAAAGAATGTAGTCAATGCAATCAAGACCAATCCCTACAGTAGAAGAATTTTAGTCGTGGCTTATAACCCTGCGCAAGCAGATTCCATGGCATTGCCTCCTTGTCATGCGTTGTTTCAATTTTATGTCGCACAATGAAAACTTTCTTGCCAGATGTATCAGAGGTCGGCAGATTTATTCTTGGGCGTACCATTCAATATCGCTTCATATGCACTATTGACGATGATGATCGCACAAGTTTGTGGCCTTCAGCCTGGAGAATTTATCCATACGATAGGAGATGCTCATATCTATCACAATCACTTCGATCAGGTAAAAGAACAGCTTTCCAGGGAGCCCAAACCATTACCTACGATGAAGATAAATCCTGACGTAAAAGATTTATTTGATTTCAAATTTGAAGATTTCACTATAGAAGGTTATGATCCACGACCCGCTATCAAAGCACCAATTACGATGTAATCGTTTCCGTATAAACAACCATCACTATTTAATCTCCCTTTCATCCATAGATGCTCAAGATTCTCGTCACATATTATTCTAGATCATGAACCACCAAAAAACTCGCTGAGTCTATCGCTTCGCTCCTCCATGCTGATTGCGAAGAGATTATCGATACCAAAAAGAGAGGAGGGCTCTGGGGATTTTTTATT
>CAIXFE010000065.1 GCA_903918675.1 uncultured bacterium | reverse complement strand
GAAAGCTTGGATCCCAAAGGCTTAAAAATCTTTGTAATAGAAATATCTTTATCAAAGCTTCTGACCTCTTTCACGTTTACTTCTTCTTTGATGATGTCCTGATACTTGGTCAGGAGGGATTTGGCATTGAGCGTAGTCATTAGAGTATGATAGGAATAAAAATACATTCATTATCTTATAAAAATATCGTGCAAAAATTCAAGGGGCTTGTCATCTTTTGTCCCCCTTTGCGAAGGGGGATCCCGCAGAGCGGGAGGGGGATTTAAATCCTCCATCTCGCCTTCGCTCGCCACATCCTTTAAAAAAGGAGGACACAATCAGGCAATAATTGCGTTTGAATTTTATAGGCAAAAAGGTATGCTCTAATGGATTTACTTTTCATACAGGGAATTATGATAATAAACATGATCGCTGCTATGTCTTTCAATAGGGTCATCGGGACCCATAACCAATTGCCTCGGCATTTTAGCGAGGATTTTAAGCATTTCAAAGATCTGACTACAGGCAAGATCGTCGTCATGGGATACAATACCTATCTCTCTATCGGTAAACCTTTACCCAATAGAAGAAATATCATTTTGACTTCCAAAACCGTAGAAGGCGTAGAAACCTATTCTTCTATTGATGCTATGATAGACAAGCTGACCGCTGAAGATGTATCAGAGATTTGGATCATCTGATGAGCGAGTATCTACAACCAGTTTCTCCCCATAGCAGACAAAATATACCTGACTTTGATCAAACAAGCATATATCGGTGACACGTACTTCCCAGTCTTCGAGGATGAATTCACTGAGGTAGGAAGAGAAGAACACGAAGGATTTGACTTCATACAATATGAAAGAAAAAGATAATTATTTAAGTAGATAGTATTTATCCCATAATGAGATATCATGACCACAACAGGAACGCTTGCCACTTACATGAGCAAAGGAGACTATAGCCCCAACGAAATTATTGTATTGGAGCACTTTTTTACCAATGTGGATAAAAATATTTATTGTGCGAAAAATACCATGTCGAGCCAATTGTGGGCTTTCCTTGTCGGTCAATATTCCAGGACGCATGTATCATTGAGAGATAGATTTCTTCAACTTTTTGAAGATCAGAAAAAAGCACTAGATAAATGATTGCTTCCCGAAGAAGAATATGTCAGTATCGATGATCTTGCTGATGCCATAAAAAATAAGGCAAGTTTCAAACTAGATTTTTTCGAAAATAAAGCATCAGATTTCCTTAAGAAACGGTGAGTAGATTATGGACATAGTTCGCTCAAAGATTCAGATACAATTAGGATTGTGATAGAGGGAATTTCAGAAACGCTTACCAAAATTATTGAATCACCATTTCCATGTCTGGGGAATTTCCAAGAAAAATCCACGAGATATATCCATTTTGGCAAAGAGAGTCTTATCTTTCCCGATCAAGTGAAAAATTCTCGCTATGGGGAAGAGATTGTCCAGATTTGTAACGAGTTGATAGAGACGAATGAGAAATTTTCTCCTATCATCAAAGAAGTCTTGGAAAAGAATAACGTGCTAAATAAAGAAGAATTTTCCAGTGAAAGGGCATATGAAAATACTTTGTATGCAAAAATATTTGATATCATAAGATATGTTCTTCCTTGTAATGTCGCTACTTCATTGGGAGCATCCTTCTCTACTAGGACCATGGAAACGCATCTGACATATATGCTTTCTCACCCTTTGGAAGAGGCGAGAATTATTGCACAAACCATGCATGAAGAAGCACTGAAACTTTCTCCATGACTACTAAAACACGTCGGGGAAAATGCCTATGATAAGAGCAGAAGAGAAAAGATAAATCAAGAGCTGGATCGCTTATTGCCAAATATTCCAGATGATGTCTTCTATCAAGGGATTCCGAATGAAAATAAATTTAAAATCATATGCCACGAAAACTTAGATAATCATATTCTTGCAAGTATTATCTTCGAAGAGTGAGGAAAATATGGAGTAAGTTACACAGAGTCCTTAAACTTAGTGCAGAAAATGTCTCAAGAGAAGAAAGAAGAAATTATGAGAGCCGCATTAGGAGATAGAAGCCCTTTTGATAGGATGCCGAGAGCATTACAACATACGACATTGTTGATGGAATTTTTGATGGATTTTTGAGCATATCGTGATATCCAAAGACATAGAGCATCACCACAATTATTTCAAGGTGTAACGGCAATGCACGGATATGATTATCCAGAGTATATGGATCTTCCAGGAATGGAAGTATTTAAACAGGCTTATGATGAAATTATGACCAAGGTAACAGTCTTGGCTTGAAAAGTCATTCAAGATGATAAATGTGTTGCACAATATGTCTGAGCATTGGGCCATTTAGTCAGGACAACATACGAAATGCATCCTGGCCAAATAGCTTACATCATAGAACTTCGTACCACACCTCAAGGACATTTTAGTTATAGAAATCTTTTTATCGACGTGTATCATGAGATCCAAAAGATCGCTCCCATATTTTCTCAATACATCAGATGCTGAGAACACTTAGAAAGTTCTAGAAAAGCTCAAGAAGAAAGATCTGCGGAGAAAAAAAAGGCATTGTGAATTGATATCTAAAGGCGTATCCCGCTAGGAGCCAGCATACAATATTCGACTTTCAATCTCTCAACCATTTTTCCCATGCTCAAGATTCTCGTCACATATTATTCTAGATCATGAACCACCAAAAAACTCGCTGAGTCTATCGCTTCGCTCCTCCATGCTGATTGCGAAGAGATTATCGATACCAAAAAGAGAGGAGGGCTCTGGGGATTTTTTATT
>CAIXFE010000064.1 GCA_903918675.1 uncultured bacterium | reverse complement strand
TTCGTACATGACCTCTTCCAAATTTTCGCCCTCCAATTGTCCCGATCATTTCAAGATCGCTTTATCGACGACTTCTCTCGGAAGGTTATATTGCTTCGCTTTGCTCAGCGCTAATTCCAGTGCTGGATTCATTTTTCGATCAGCTCATTTCTTCGCCGCGATCTGGATGATCTTGCCTATCTTGGCATAATCGTGTGATTTTTGCGCATCTCATGATGCTTTTTTGGCTGCAATGCTGTGTCGTCTTCACATGGGAATTGATTAAAAGATTAAAATATTGAAAGATTTAATTCTCAATCGTCATTCCAGCGCTTACACTTTGCGGACGGAATCTAGATCATCTTGATCGTAATGCCTGTGAAAATTTATTCTATATTAAAGATATCTCTAATGATTTCATCTTCTCCCGTGATCAAGGTATGTTCAAGTGCTTCTTGAGGAGTGAACCAAGCGTAGTTGCTGTGTTCGTCAGGATTGAGTGTGATGATCGGGAGCTCGTCCAATACGACCTTATACTTATGATACGTAAAATCCATGTCAGGATATCTTTCGAAATATGTTTTTACAAACTGAATATCTCTGACTTTGATTCACGTTTCTTCTTCCAGTTCTCTGATCATCGCTTGTTTAGGATTTTTGTCTGTAGGATCAACTCTTCCTCAAGGGTCACACCATTTATTTCATTCCGCCTTCCACTCTTGTCTCAAGAGATAAAGAAGTTTCCCCTGAAAGATGCAGAAAATACCGACAATCTCCATTGCACTTTTGAAATCTTTCGGTGGGGTGGTAAAACCTATCGTGGGATGAGATAAAGTGATAAAATGTTGCAGTGATTAGTATCAAGTATCGAGTATCAAGTATCGAGAGTCTTGATACTTACTACTTATGTCTTGATACTTACTATTTATACCTTATTGTGTTGCATAAGTCAGTGGATCATTTTTTGTATTTCGTTAATATCTTTTGTTATGGACTCCATTTCTGTCTGAGGGATATATCATATATCATAGGATAAAATGATCTGTGTCTCTAACTCGAATGCGGATCCACGTGCTATGCTCAAAAACTGTACGAATTCTTTAGCCGATCCTCTTCATGATCATTCAGCAATGTTTGAGGCTATTGAGACGCAGGATCTCTGCATCTGCGAAGCTAATCCATATTTTTCATAATCAGGAAATTTCTTTGACAGAATATAAATAGTCTTCGTTAGCGCTCTTGCTTTAGCCCATACAGATAGCTCCTTGAAGTTGTGCATGATAATCTGAGGCATATAAAATATACTTACTACTTACATCTTGATACTTATGTCTTGATACTCTATTTCTTCTCAATTACTCTCTTCACATCATCCAATTTATACCCTTTCCTCAACAATTTCTGGATGATATCAAATCCATCTATTCACTTCTTCTTATATTGCTCTATTTCTTTTTTGATTCTTCACTCGATGCCCTCTTGCATATCGCCTTCATATGTTTTAAATACTTCATCCAATATCCTGCGATCTATTCCCCTCTGTTCCAATTTTTTCCTAAGAAGGAACGGCGGCTTTCCCTTATTTACTACTTCGCTTCTGACATAGCTTTCGGCGAACATTTTATCATTGATGTATCATTTCGACTTCAGTGCCTGCATAGTCTCATCCACATCAGATGAAGCATATCATTTCTGATATAATTTTATCCTGAGATCCTGCTCAGTCTTGGGGTAACGATAGAGGTAGTTGATTGCATAATCGTAGCAGGGCTTCATGGTTTGAATCATATAATAAAATTAATTTAAACAATAATCTCCTTGTAATTTCGCTTCGCTGTAATTTCGCTGTGCTGTAACGTATAGTAATTACGACTTAATTACAACCTAATTACTATTTTTCTATCTCTTCAAAGCGAACTCTATACTTCTTCCGTCGCTTTCAAACAATGCGACAATATCTCACTGCAATTTTTCTTTATGCTCTTTGATATCTGTGATCAATGCCTCTTGCTGGAAAAAATCAGCGAAATCCTTCATGATACCTGCCAATTCTCCATCCGTAGTCACAAACATGAGATGGACTCTATCATCGATATTAAAGTCAGCTTCCTTCCTCATCTGATTGAGAAATCTAGAGATCTCACGAGCCAGTCCTTCTCTCTGCAATGCAGGAGTGATCTCTAGATCCAGCTTCGCAATGATATTCCCATCGATCGCCATATCATCATTATCCAGGCCTTCATAGGCGATTTCATAATCTTCTTTATCTAGAGTCCGTTCGTTGTTCTCATCATCAAAAATAGTGATGCGCCCATCGTCCAATTCTCTCATATTCCCTTGCTTCCCAAATTGGATGATCTTCCCCGTGTCTTTCCCAAATTTCTCGGAAAGCTTGGATCCCAAAGGCTTAAAAATCTTTGTAATAGAAATATCTTTATCAAAGCTTCTGACCTCTTTCACGTTTACTTCTTCTTTGATGATGTCCTGATACTTGGTCAGGAGGGATTTGGCATTGAGCGTAGTCATT
>CAIXFE010000063.1 GCA_903918675.1 uncultured bacterium | reverse complement strand
ACCGAGTATATAATATTCTAGCATCAAGATCACAACCAGTCATTTTCATTAGAATTTTTGACCAAAAACTTTATACTAAGTGGCAAGGGATTTACTTGCTCCTTTTTTCATGACCCAAATTCAAGAAAACGTTTCTCTCCAAGAGTACAATACCTTTCATGTAGATGTGAAGGCACGTTTTTTCGTAGATATCAAAGAAGAACAAGATATTTTGGATCTGATTTCTACTGACGTTTTCACTCAGTACCCTCATCTGATCTTAGGTGGAGGGGCGAATATCCTTTTCACGAAAGACTATGAAGGCATTGTGATCAAAGTCTCTCTTATGGGAAAAGAAAGTATCGGAGAATATAATGATGCCCTCTACGTCAAAGTCGGCGCGGGAGAAGATCGGCATGAAACCATGATGCGAAGCCTGGAGAAAGGATATGCAGGAGGAGAAAATCTTGTCCTCATCCCTGGCCAAGTAGGCTCTGCTCCCGTAGGGAATATCTGAGCTTATGGCAAAGAAGCCAAAGATATCATTCATCAAGTGGAAGGAATCGATTTGCAAACTTGAGAGACGAAAGTCCTCAGCAATGAAGACTGTCATTTTGCGTATCGTGATAGCATATTCAAACACGAACTCAAAGGCAGATTTCTCATCACGCATGTAGTATTTGTCTTCCAGAAAATAACTGATGAGTACATCGTAGATATCCACTACGCTGACATCCAAAAAGCCATTGCTGACCAAGGAAAGGATCCCTTGAAAATAACTCCTTCCGAGCTTGCTAATATCATCATCGCTATCAGAGAACAAAAATTGCCTGATCGAACTAAGGTCGGAACTGCATGAAGCTTCTTCAAGAATCCCATCGTTACCAAAGAACAATATGAAAAATTATTGCAAAAATATCCAGAAATGAAATGAAATGAAATCCAGCATCCAGCATCCAGCATCCAACATTCAACATTAGTAAAACTCTCCGCCTGACAATTGATCGATCTGATCGGCTACAAGTGAAAGTCCAAGGGCCCCGTAGGCACCTATGTAAATCATGCACTAGTCTTAATTAACGAATGATGAGCCAGTGGTCAAGACGTCATGAACTTCGCTCAGGAAATACAAAAAAAAGTCCTAGAACAGTTTGATGTAATTCTAGAACCAGAGGTAATCGTTATATAATTTCTAATTTTTTTATCCTGTAAAGGACAATTTCTAATTTCTAAAGAATTTCCAAACTCTAAGGTCTAAACTCTAAGCTCTAAGTTCTAGAGGCTAATATACATAAATATATCTTAAGACGTCTGTTCCTTTAACATAGGTACAAGCACCGCTATTGTTGGTATTTGATTGGGCATAAGTAAATGTTGCACAAGGGACAATACTTTCATAAGTGGTTGAGGAATCAATATTGTTAGTGACTACTCGATTTGATCATCATTCTGTCTCTGTCCCCGCCATCAGAACGAATCCATTCCCTTGTATACCTCATTTATATACCGGAGTATATCCAAATTGTCATCCTCCGATACTGGTATTTGTCATCCCTACAAATGATCTTGAAGTATTTGGGTCTGTAGGAATACTCGACATCCCAGCCGCAATCAATTCATTATTGATGCCACTAAGTGGTCAACCGGTGACTGGAAATTTTCCATGATCTATCTGGTAAGCTACTAATGCAGCAGCGGTCTGCTGCAGATCTGCTTTTCTTGCGACATCGTTTGCTCTGCCTCTTGCACTCGCCAATCTAGGGATCAATGCAGCAGCCAAGATACCGATGATTACGATCACGATCAACATTTCTATCAATGTGAACGCTCTTTTTTTTGTGTTTTTCTTATGAAAGATCATCATAAACGTACGTAAAAAATAAACGTTTGGTCTATCAAATATAGGAATTTTTAGCACCGTTGCAATAGAAATTCACCGAAGAAAAATCTCCTTGATTTCATATCGTTTTTGCCTATACAAGAGTCAGCCGTCTTCTCGTAAGACACTATTCATCAGCTGATTTGTCTACAAACATACAGAAAAACTCCTATCCTCCTCCATCGTTGGGTAGGTTTTTTTAATAGTGTCATTCCGGCCTCAAGCTTTGCAGCCGGAATCTATGGCTATACAACTCTGTATATGCCTGGCGATTCTTGATAAATGCAATTTTTCATCTCTAAAAATGTAAGATGGGAAATAAGCTCTTGAGGAGTATAATCTCAGTCACGTGCTAAATCTGAAAGTGTACACGTTTGTCTCTCTGCGATGAAGGAAAATATTTTTTTCTCATCTTCTGAGAGATCAATGATAGGAGGGAGCGATGAGTGAAATGGATCCTTTTTATGGAAGCAAGAGGAGAGGAAGCGATCTATATCCACGACCATCTTGACCTGTCACTGTGAGATAAGCGCGTTGATGCCTGCGCTCTTGTCTGCAAAAATAGTATTGGCGACGCCATAGACTGGCTTGGACATCTCTAATGCGAAATTTGCTGTGATCAAACTGCCTGATCCGATCCCTGCTTCGGGGAGGAAAAGCACATCAGATAAGCCAGCGATGATGCGGTTTCTCTGAGGATAGGTGTAATGCTCTGGTTTCATGGGGAGCTTGAATTCTGAGATGACAAGACCTCCCTGTGCGACGATATCTGATATGAGCTTGCGATCTGCAGTATCTAAAAAATATTTGAGTCCTCATCATAAGACTGCGATAGTCGGGATGTGGTGCTGCAATGAGAGACGATGACACATCTGATCTACTCATGGGGCCAATCATGAGATAGTGACAATCTGATACTGCTGTGCTGATGCGAAAAGTTTTTGGAGGATCTGGGTCGCATAAGGACTATGATCTCTAGGGCCGACAATACCTAAGATCGGCTGATGCAAAAGATCTAAATTGCCCATATAATAGATGATATGGGGCTTGGAACGGATGAGCATCAATTTATAATGAAAGTCTGGCTCCCCTACCATCGTCCGCTGCACATGATGACGATCAGACCGTGAACTGAGTTCAGCTATCTGTGTGTGTTGTGCTGGGGAAAGCACTTCTCAAGAATTTTGGAGCGAGGAAAAGTGCATTTCTTTGTCTGCTGAATACAAAAGTCCATGAAGATGTTCCATATCGTCGTATAAACAGATAAAACATAAGAATGATACTCAATTTATCTCCAAAATCAATACTTCTTTCCGTTTTCTCGCGTGTCAAAAATCCCATTGACTACTATTCCCATTTAGCATTGTCTTTTTTGAGTAAAAAAGTATACCCGTAGGGTAAATTTTCAATTTTCAATTTCTAATTTCTAAAAAAATCTTAAATCTCAATTTCTAATTTTTAAATTTTTACCTTTGAAAACTCTTTGAAAATTGAAAATTAGAAATTAGAAATTTATTTCCTTCTTCGCCCTTATGCTTATTAAGCTCAATAATATCATCATATTCTCCCTCGTCGCATTTTTCATCTCGTGGATTCTCTATCCTCTGTACATCAGACTATTGAAGAAATATAAGATGGGAAAGACTATTCGTGAAGTGGCTGTTACGGGCGAGGAATCCACTATATTTTCTCAAATGCATGAACATAAAAAGGGGACGCCAACCATGGGAGGCGGAATTTTTCTTTTGATCATGGCATTGATGATCGCTGCGTCTTTTCTCTTGCAAAAATATGGGATCATCAACAATAGCCTCGTGACAAGGACAGAAACCTACGTTTTGCTCTTTGGATTTTTCAGTATGGGACTGATAGGATTGCTGGATGATCGACTCAATATCAAGTGACATGGGAAAATAAAATGACTCAGTGCCAGGACTAAAATGATCTGAATGGTCATCTTCGCAGGATTTATTAGTCGATGGTTTTTTAGTAAACTGTGAGTGGATTACATCAATTTTTGGCCTATAGCAGGCAAGATTCATCTAGGCATATTTTATCCGATCATCACCTTTTTCATCACGATCAGTATCGTCCATGCGATCAATATCACGGATGGATTGGATGGATTGGCATGAGGATTGATGACGATTATCCTTTTTGTCTTGGGTGTAATCACCTTCTTCAATAGTACCTTTATCGCTACGACGGTCATCGGGATCATCATCGCAAGTCTCGTAGCATTTATGTTTTACAATATCAATCCGGCGAAAATATTTATGTGAGACAGCGGTGCTTTTGCCCTAGGCGGCCTCTTGGCTCCTCTCCTCTATATGCTGAATATGAGGATGGGGATATTGATTCCATTTATCATCTTATTCGCATTGTTCATCATAGACGTCGCATCTTCATTACTGCAGATCATCTGGAAAAAATATTTCAAAAAAAAGTTATTCGCCATATCTCCACTCCATCATCTCTTCGAACATAGAGGAGTGAGTGAAACGACGATCGTCATGAAAGCCCGGTTTATACAAGGAATATTAGCGGCAGTAACGATCATCATACTCTTTTACCAACTCAATGGAGTACTCTTACCATAGTCAATTTTATCTTTATAGAAGTAGCAAGATGGACGAACATAAAGTGATCAAGATAGGGACAATCATTACCAAAATATTTTTGATCTGACTCCTCATCCAGTTTTTGGTGCAGACATTTGTCACGTATAGACTCCATCTCAGCGGAGGACTTTGGAGTGTGGTGTGGCTATGGAAAGAGATCATTCTCTTGGTGATAGCCTGATTCCTGGCCTTTTTCCTACGAAGACGTAAGATACGAGAAGCGCGATGGACTACCTTGCCGATCAAAAAATTTGTCATGGGCTTTGTCATCACCATCGCCGTATCGTTTATTGTCTCCTTATTCATCAATCAATCAGGACTTAGTATGTACTTCATATCTATCAGATATAGTATGACAGGATTTTTTACGTTCATTGTATTTTTCGTCCTCGCTTACATGTTTTTTGGTACGAGAGAAATGAACCTGACGAAGCGATATGCCAAAGTCATGAAGACCTTGCTTGTCTGTAGTCTGGCACGACGAGGGATCATCTGGCTCATGCCCAACCTCTTGAGTCACGTTGGATATAATCAATATAACTATGAATGAACGGTAGGTATCGCGCCTCCGGCAGCATATTATACTCAGTACGATAGCGGCTATGTACGCAATCAATTTCTCTTTGAGAGGCCTATTTCTCGAGGATTTTTCTTGATCGCATTCTGGCCATTGTTTTTCATCGTCTGTATCAAAAAGAAACCACGAAGTGAAAAAGCTGTGTGGGGAGGGTTGTACGGACTCGCAATCTTGTCTACATTTTCCAGAGCAGCGCGGATTGCTTGGGCGATCCAGATTGTACTTTTGGTCCTTATGCAGATGAATAGAAAATCACGAAGGATTGCAATTTATACACTGATCCCAGTATTCTTGCTCTTTGCGGGAGTCACCTTTGTGGGAAGAGATCAAATCATCACAAGAGAATTCTCAAATACAGGACACTTTAGACTCGTCATAGAAGCGTTGAAGAAAGTTGCCGATAGACCCATTTGGTGACAATGAGCAGGTTTTGCATGACCGGCATCGGTCTATCTCTGACCTGGCAGAACATATAATCCTGAGAATCAATATCTCCAGATCTGGCTAGAATACGGCATACTAGGATTCGCATGACGGATGTATCTCTACATTTATCTCCATATCATCTGATACAAAGCATATAAGATGGAGAAAGAAGAAAAAAACAAGATCGTCAAAAAAACGAAACAATATGGCATCGTCATATTTGCATTCTCATTAGGATTGTTTGGATTGAGTATAGAATGATTTGTCTTGCATAGCTTTGTGGATAGGATGATCGTCTATCCTTTTATGGCGTTATTTGGCATAGCGTATGCATTGTATTTGAAATCATTGCATAAGGCCAATCTAGAAAACAAAAAATGATGAGACTTTGCGTAAATATAAAATCTTCAAGAAATAAAAATAGGCTGTTTATTTCATGATAATGTAGCGATGAGAGTTTTGGACTTGGAAGATCCTGATAGAGCATTTCCTTCTATAAGGACTGCCGCAAGTAAATATGTAGATAAAAAATATAATCCTCCTCCAGAATTTATAAAGCTTACAGAGGAGCTCCAAAGTGTCTTTAAATGAAGACATGATATTTCTGAATTAAAAAGTGCTGCAACCAATGCAACACTCGTAATCCTTGGATGGCAAAAATTCTGTGACGATAGCTGATATTTTGCATTTCAAGAATTTTTGTTCGGAGCTTTTCAGCAGGTCGGAGTATTATTCAGATGCATCGACAAAATGCCAACTACTATAAAGACTCATCATGTCGAAAAACTTTCATCCTTATGGAATAAGTGTAACCAAGAGAATATTAGCTATGCTATTCACTTTTGCCACAACATCCAAAAAGAAATTGCAGATGCATTTCAGCAAATCATGACAGAGGAACTTCAATCTTTTTCTCCCCATGTAGCTCCTCTATTACAAAAAGATGGCCGACGAGTTGATTCTTCAGAATATCATCGTACCAATAGACATAAGGATGTCTCTGTAAAAAACACCAAGCTAAATATTGCCGATTTTCCTCTTGATGAACTCTGTCCAGAAATCCAAAGGGAGTCATGAATCCCGGATGAGGAAACAGCGATGTTGACGATAGATGGCGAGGAGTCCAGTCAGGCGACAATAGATGATAAATGAGCAATCGATCCTGCGGCTTGGGAACTCAGTCAAAACCCGTGACTTAATACAGCAATAAACGAAACCCATACTTTCACCAACATGGGAGAAATGGTCCCCAAAAGTATCTCCCTAAACTTTTCACAAAGAGCTAACCTTGCACATGAAAGACAGAAAAAGAAAAAATCTTGAGGGGAACCTAATTAGACTAGATACATATCTATAAAGCAACGATCCTCTCCAATATCCTATTCACTTCATCCATTGGCCCATCATCCAAGATGATAAGATCAAATTTTTCTTGAAATAATTTTCTATTTTCTGGAGTATCATTATTGAGAAATCAGATCTTGATAATATTTTCGTAATCAAATCCATCAGCCATACTGGCATCGCCAGGCGAATCTCAGAGGATGAGAACATTTTTTCTCTCCTTAATCTTTTGATAGATAGGTAAATCACGGACAACTGTTTCATCTTTATTAAAGCTGTGGATAATCGGCTCTTTGATGCCTATTGCCTTACCATTCTCATCTCGAATAAAATCGTTGGAAATAATATCTATATTATCGGAAAGTTTATTTTTATTTTGGAGTCCATAATGAATGGCTTCATATCATAATCCTGAGGCTGAAAATATAAGAAGAGGGATGTTATTATCTTTAAGAAGACTAAAAAAATCTTCATATCATGATCTGAAATTTACCATACCTGACTCCATTGTATTTTTGATTGCATCTCGTGTTAAACCTGCATTTAACATCAATGAAAATTGTATTGTCCACCATTCATGCATTGCTTCTTTTTTCTGTTCTAAGGGAATGTTTGGATCTATCTCTATCGGATAATATTTTGCAAAATTTTTCCTTGCTTGAATGCTAAACTCTGGACCTAAATATTCTCCTTCTTCCAAAATTGATTCAAGTGAAGATCTAGGCTTACCATCAACAAACGCCTTGGTCAACGTCCTATCAAAATCAGCGACCACATGAAAATACTCTTTCCCTGCGAGAGAAATCTTTTCTATCAGATTCTGTAAATGTGGTGGATTGGGGATAAGAGTGGACATAAGGGAAAGGGTTGAGAGTTGAAGCCTTCGGCTGTTGAGGGTTGAAGGTTGAAACAATGAAGATAAACAAAATTTTAATTCTTAATTCTTAATTATTAATTATTTCTTATATGCTCTGATATTTTCTAGAAGTTCTGGGAATTCTGCTTGCGTAAAATGGCCTCTATCTTCAAAGACAGATACCATTGCCTTCGGCAAATACGATTGAAATTTTCCTAGATGAGAAAATGGGACCACCGTGTCATCTTTGGAGTGATATAAGAAAATGTGATCCACTTGTCCTTCTAGATTTTCCAATCCCGCTGGATCGAAAACAAAGTCAGCTAAATCGTCCTCTCCCTCTGGCAAATCTTGCTCATCGAAGCATCAAGCCACCAAATGAAGTTGTGAGATCCTTTTGGGAAATGTGTTTTCGCTGAGATATTTAGCGAGAAACGTAGATCATAGAGACTTCCCTGTGATGACTAATTCTTCGTCGTTGAGGAAGGGGAATATCTTTTCAAACCAGATTTTCCATGCCCTATATTTTGCATTTTTGTAGCAGGGCATATCTGGTGCGAATATTTCATATTCCCCAGTAAGTTGCTCGGCAGCTCGCTTTATCCACTTCTTCTTTTCTTCGAAAGGCTTGTATTCTCGCTTGGCTACTGCCTTATAGAAATCTTCATCATTCCCAAATGTTTCTCAGCCATGGATATGGATAATCTGCTTCATGGAGCTTATTTACTATGTAAAATCTTTTTTACTTCTTTGACAGTCTGCCTGGGTCCCTTAGCTATGATGGACTGAATTCCCGCTCTTTGAGCAGCAAGACAATTGGCGGCCATATCATCAATAAATAATGCTTCTTCTGGTTTGATTTTATATTTTTTCAATGCATATTCAAATATCTTGGTGCTCGCATTGACCTTGTCGTCATGTTTGCTCAATCCGATCTCATGAGAGAGTAAGACTTCATCAAATCAATTATACCATCAGAGTTTCCTTGCCTTTTTGCTCTGTGGCTCAAATTCATCAGAGAGGATAACATTGTAATATCAGAGCTTATGAAGTTTCTGGATGAACGTAGTAATCGTTTTATAACGTCGGGAATAGTCTTCTAATGGCTTATGAAAGACCCTCAGACAAGCTGCATGCAATGGCTTGCCCATATTTTCAGCGAATGTTTTCCACACTACATCTTCAGCGATCTCTCCTCTTCTAAATTTACTCATCGGCAGAGAGAGATATTGCCATACATCATCTTTGGACATCTTATACGCTCTCATTATCTGCGTCATGTAGCCATCTCTGGGGATATCTAATTTCGCGACCGTTCACCAAAAATCTCGGAAAATATATTTTATTTGGGACATATGAAATTAATCTCATGTAAAAGCTTTCATCACTTCCTCTAGCATCGGCATCGATGGTCATGCGCCTGATTTGGTGACGCAGATGGATGCGGCGATATTTGCGAAGTTCATCGCATCAATTATCGATTCTCCATTTGCAATGCTCGCAGACAATGCGCCCACGAAGCAATCCCCTGCTCATGTGGTATCCACCGCCGAGACCTTTCTGCCTTCTATTTTGTGCACTTCTCAAGCCATGAATCCGATGGCTCATTTTTCTCACAGCGTGACGATGATCGTCTGATTATTTTTTCTGATCTTTTTCACTGCTATCGAAATGGTTTCAATATCCTGAATATTTATTTTTATGCCGGAAATAATTTCAAGCTCCGTTTCGTTCACGATAAGGATATCGACCAGATCAAGCAGCTTATCTGAGATCTCTCTTGCTGGCGCGGCATTGAAGATGTTGATGGTTCCGATTTTTCTCCCTCTCGCAAAAAATGCTTGGATGGTCTGGAGAGGAATCTCAAACTGGGAGACCAACACGTCTCATTTCGAAATTTTTATATCGGCTACTTCGTCCTCGCTCAGCTTGAAATTCGCGCCGGAAATGACGACGATCGTATTGTCTGAAGTCTGCTTAGATACTGCGATGATACCCATCCCTGTATGTGCGTCTGGATGCGTAGAAATTTTATTTTCTATCCCTTGGTCTTCCAAAAATTTGATAATATCTTTCCCATGAGCATCATTGCCCACCATACCGACCATCGTCGTTTGTGCTCAGAGTCTCGCAGAAGCAACCGCCTGATTGGCTCCTTTTCATCAATAAAAATATTTCAGATCATCACCAAGCACGGTCTCTCCGATTTTTGGATGCGTAGAAACATAGGTGACGATATCCATATTTAGGCTGCCTGCGACGATGACTTTGGGCATGAGATTAGAAGTGAGTATAAAGTAGTGAGTATTGAGTATAATTTCTAATTTTCTATCGTTCTAACCACCCATCGTTCGATCGGTCCATCTCCTATCGTTCCAAAAAATCTAAGGTCTAAGTTCTAAGCCCTCCAATCTCCTTAGAACTCACATGTCTTCGGCGCTCTAGGGAAGGGAATCACATCGCGAATATTCTCCATGCCGGTGATGTACATAATCAGCCTTTCGAAGCCGATTCCGAAGCCTGCATGAGGCACTGATCCATATTTTCTCAGATCGAGATATCGTCCATAATCTTCTAGATGCAATCACATTTCTTTGATCCTTTTTTCTAATTTATCCAATCTTTCTTCCCTTTGTGATCCGCCGATAATCTCGCCAACCCCAGGTACTAAGAGGTCTGTCGCAGCAACGGTTTTCCCGTCTTCATTCAGTCTCATGTAAAACGCTTTGATCTCTTTGGGATAATCTGTGACGAATGTTGGGCCTTTGAATACTTCTTCACACAGATATCTTTCGTGCTCAGTTTGCAGGTCTGTCCCTCGATCTACGGGGTAGTCAAATTTCTTTCCTGATTTCTTGAGAAGCTCGATCGCTTCCGTATAGGTCACTCTCGTGAAATCTGCTTTGACTAAATTTTCCAATCTCGTCTTCACGTCTGGATTGATAAATTGCGCGAAGAAGTCCATCTCTGCGGGAGCATTGTCCAAGATATATTTGAAGACATATTTGAGTAATGACTCTCCTAGGTCCATATCGTCGCTCAGATCAGCAAATGCGATCTCTGGTTCGATCATCCGAAATTCTGAGAGGTGACGAGTCGTGTTACTATTCTCAGCTCTGAAGGTAGGTCCGAAGGTATAGACTTTGCTGAATGCCATCGCGAATGTCTCCGCTTCGAGTTGTCCGCTTACCGTCAACGAAGATTGTTTCCCGAAAAAGTCTTTGGAGTAATCGACCTTCCCATCTGGTGTTTTTGGCATATTCAAAAAGTCTAATGTAGACACTTGAAACATCTGTCCCGCTCCCTCTGCATCGCTTCAGGTAATGATAGGCGTGTGCACATAGACGAAACCATTTTCATTGAAGTATTTGTGGATCGCGAATGCGAGTAAGGACCTGACTCTGAAGACTGCGGAAAATGTGTTGGATCTCGTCCTCAAGTGCGCGATCTCGCGAAGATATTCGAAGCTATGTCATTTTTTCTGTAGAGGATAATCGCTAGGACAGTCGCCGACGAGGGTGATGTTTTTGGCTTTGACTTCGAAGGCTTGTTTGCTTCATTGTGAGGCGACCAAAGTTCCCTCTACCGTAATGGCGCTTCCTGTGCCGAGTTTGCGGATCTCGTCGAAATTAGGAAGATCTTTCTCGAAGACGATCTGGATATGTTTGAGATAAGATCCATCATTGAGTTCGATGAATCAGAATTCTTTGGAATCTCTGACACTCTTGACTCGTCCTTTGAGTAGACAGGGTTTGTCGAGAAGTTTCTCGTATCAAGCGTAGATTTGTGCAATAGAAGTAGTTTCCATATGCATAGAGTAAATAAATAAATGGATGACAGATGTATATATTTTTGCTTGCTGTATGCAATATTATAGCAAAGGAATGTTATGTTCTTTACAAATTTTCATCGTCTCATCAGACCATAAAGAAGACTGTACTTCTCAGATATGTAACTTATGAAGCAGAAACATACAGATCCTTGATTGTCCGATACCTCCCCCGATCGTATAAGGCAGTTTCTTTTCTGAGATCATTTTGTGGTAAGAGAATTGTACTCTTTCTGGACATCCTCTCTTGCCCAACTGCTCTATGAGTGAAGTTTCATCGACTCTGATCCCCATAGAAGAGAGCTCAAATGCCCTGTCCATCAGTGGATAATAGACCAAAAGATCTCCGTTGAGTGTCCGATCATCATAGTCCGGAGCCCTACCATCATGGAGTATCCCAGACTTCAATTCACCTCCGATCTGCATCAAAAAGACAGCTTTATGTTCTCTACAGATCAGATCCTCTCTTTCTCTCGGGCTCTTTGTCGGATAGAGATCCTCCAATTCTTGTGCCGTGATGAAATACAGCTCTTCTGGCAATGCAGATACCAATGCAGGAAACTTTGCAGCTAAGTGTTTCGCTGTAGTCTTCAATGCTTCATAGACAAGAGTAGCCTTGGCTTTGAGCGTCTCAAAGGCCCTTTCCTCCTTGGAAATCACATATTCCCGATCCCGCTGATCGACATAGAGAGAATGCAATTCATCCAATTCCTCATCGCGACGGATGGCGTTCATGTCGGTATACAGCCCTTCTCACTTGGAGAATCCATAGGTGTGTAATGCCATTCTTTTCCACTTCGCCAGCGAGTGGACAATCTCTGCCATTCTTCATCACAGGTCCTTGATATCGAAAGCGACTGCTCTTTCTACGCCGTTGAGCGTATCGTTGATACCGCTATCTTGGAGGACAAATAAGGGCGCAGAGACTCTTGAGAGATTGAGCTTCTCGGCCAATTGGGTCTCGAAGGTGTCTTTGCAATACTTGATCGCCGCTTCGGTCTCTCTCAGATCCAAGGCTGGACGATAGTGCTCGAGTGCGAGCGTAAACGATGGTGTAAGCATGATATAGGGGTAATAAGATAAAAACGAAATTAAAAAAAATCCCCAGCGGTTATCTGAAGATGATACCGTAGGAGATGAGAATTTGCAGCTATAATAAATCCTCTACGGCATCCGTAGATTATTATTATTTGCTTGTGAACTAGTGTATCTGATCATGTATTATCAGAAGAAGAGTAAACTTTGACTTGGTCACTATACGGATTTTTTGGTAAATTGCAAGGAGAAATAGATAGATATAAATTTAGATTCGAAATGCACAGGAGGTAAATATAAGGTCTATATTTATTTCCGTGATATGGAAAGCTATGTACAAACAGTTATCCCAAGAGGAAAGAGAGATTATAGCTATACACTATAATCAATGAAAGAGTTATGCGGAAATTGGGAGGATTCTCAATCGTCCACATACCACAATTAAGAGAGAGGTAGATCGTAATGGGAAAGAAGATCGGGCAAGAACTAAGATAGGCTATTCCTGCTTCGATGCTCAAGAGATAAGCAAAGAAAGAAGATTCATAACCAATAAGAAGCGTAAGAAGTTACTCAAATGCCATTGGTTGCGTTGATTCATCTATAGTAAGCTTTCTAACAAGGAAGAAAGTCGATCCCCTGATAGCATAACTCATCGCTTGAAACTGGAAAGAGGGATAAGGATAGCAACAAATACGATATATTCTTTCATTCGTAATAATTCCCCTTGATGGAAGCAATTCCTGAGATACAATAATGGATATAAATCATATGGGAAGAGAAAAGAATATGCTCGTTATCCAGAGAGTAAACATATCTCACTTAGACCTGTTGTTGCCGATCTTCGCTGAAGAAAATATGATTATGAATGAGATAGCGTGATAGGAAGTGGTATATCAAATCTTGTAACCACGACCGAGAGAAAATCGAGGAGGATATGAATAGATAAAGTCTATTGATTACAAGCCAAGGACGTGGTATATAAATTATTAGATAGGTTTAAAAATAGTAGAGTAAGAACAATAACATTCGATAGATGAAGTGAATTTGCTTTCTATGAAACAATAGAAAAGAGGCTAAGAACAAGCGTATACTTTACGAGTCCTTACTCATCTTGGCAAAAATGAAGCGTAGAAAGAAATAATAGAGAAATAAGAAGCTATTTGCCTAAGTGATCGTCATTCGATGATATAAGTGACGATGAAATCAAGAAGATAGAAACTAGAATCAATAGAAAGCCTAGAAGAATACTATGATATAGATGTTCCGATGAAGTATTCCATAGCACGAACTACCATCTTCTTTAGCCTGTGCATTTCGACTTGATATTAATATAGACTGGCTTTAAAGGGGGTTTTGGATTGGTATTTGATGCTTGTCGTAGAAAAACGTCTTGATTTTTACCAGGAAAAGACTATTTACATTTCAAAGAAAAAATTAAATACTATGATTGTATCTATTTATGGCCCCAAAGAGCCTATCAAAACCTTTGGACAGACTCCTTTGAGTCTAAAGGAACAAGAGAGAATATCCAAAAGAAAGGAAGGGAAAAGGGGGCATGGGGCACCCATTGCCCCAGAAGATGAACCGCTTTACGTAAAGCGTGTTCAGAAACAGAAAGACTCCCGCATTAATAAAAAGGCAATAATGAAGGTCCATGTTAATGCGATTAAGAAAGCTCAGAGAAAGAAGAAAAAACTTTAATTGCAGCAAAAGGACTGCAGGCAAAAAAGACATTTTAATAAAAGGCATTGCGGAGTCCCGTAATGCTTTTTACTTTTTTTCTCGATTCGCACCCGGGGGAGGATGTATAAAAAATGCCGACAATTTCTATTATCGGCGATATTTTTTTAGTGATATGCTCCCAGCCCAATAACAAATAACGAATTCGTGATAAACCAGCTCCCAATACACTAATACACAGCGAAGCGAAATACACCAATTCCCCTTCCTTTAGAAATTCCTAAACACATCCTGCAATTTCTTGATCTCTTGTTCTTCTGCTTCTCTTTCTTTGATTTCTTTTTCTAATT
>CAIXFE010000062.1 GCA_903918675.1 uncultured bacterium | reverse complement strand
TGTCAGCCATCGTCGATTGAGATCTATTTGCATAATATTTCATGATGCATCAAATCAGAATCCTGCACCTTGAGATAAATATTTCGAGTCATCCTTGAGATTGTTCCCCACACAATAAAATTTATTTGCATTGAAGTCAGTGCCTGTTCATATATCACGGACGTAGATCTTTTCGTTGTGGCAGAAATCATTTAATCGCTGATTGAAATCATTGAGATAGGTCTTCGTGATATCTGGGAAAACTCACTGCACATATCACTGATCATCTCTCACGAGAGTCTGCAGATTTGGGTTAGCGGCTAGTGTGTATGTCCTCACCTTCTTGGCGATATTTTTTGTCTGATAAAATCGGAAGGGAGGTGAAAAATCTATCTCCTTCGATGCTTCTTTGTAAGTAATGAAATCTATAGAGATCGTGATGACTCATCCTGAGATGGTATAATTTCTAATATAGCCAGGTTGATGCTGGAGGGCATCTATCGCTCGAGAGTATTCACATTTGGTAGCATTGTCTATGCTAGGATCTCGCATTGCTCCTGAGAGTTCATTGATCTTGGGGACGGTGAGATTTTGTCAGGAGACTCGTACTGCTTGCAGGTTTTTGTTGACGAATTTCGCTGCTGTGAAATACGCATCATTAGGTCTTCATCCACTATCCGCTCGACCGCAATTAGCTCACGTCTGGAGATAATAGGGCTTCACGATAGCCGAAGTATCTTGGGTATTTCCACTTAAATTCCCTGTGTCTATGGTGTCACCCGTTGCTACGAGTACGGGACATGTTCCACTCAGATATGCTCGTTCATCGCAGATCGTCCCGTCAGGCAAATGGCAGAGTGTAGATTGTTCTCCGCTTGAACCCGTGATGATCTCTATAGTCCCACTGTTTTGTTCGCAAAATACTGAAGCGGAATCTAGGACTGTGACTGTATTTCACGTCGTCGTAGATTCCATCCCGATCAAGGGAAGAATTTTTTGGGAGATGGATCGTTGAGGATTTTTGTTGAGGAGGAAAACTCACAATCCCAAGATGATGAGGATCCAGAAAAGCGTTCGGAGAAATTTTTTCATGAGCGAGAGTGATAGATAAAAAATAGAATTTGAAATTCCTTGAGCGAGCAAAAAGCTATTACTCGAAATATGTACATTGCAATGGGCCTATTTTTATTATTTTTCTAGTGAGTAAATCGAGGGTCTTAAGCTGCATATATCAGTTGTCTCCTCCTGTACAGGTAGGCGCATTTTGTGGTTTGGTAGTAGCATTCTGTGATCATACTTGGGAATAGTAATTCATGGTATTTCCGTCTAACCACAATCATGTGTACACGGTATGATAACGATCTTCAAATACCTTTTGCTTGCTTGGAATATCATATGCATTGAATGATCTATCAGGACTCGTCCCATAATCCGCGATAAGTGTATTTCAGACGATGTAGTCGAAATACTGGTTGCTGAGTTCATTGACAGCGAAGAAAGAAAGAATTTCTTTTCATGAAAGATCGTAGACATAGATATTTTGTCACATAATAACATCATTTCCGCGCCCGCCTTCTTCTGTCTTTACCACATATTTATCAGTAGTCTGGACTGTAAGGATGTACGTTCCGCTTGCTGTCTTGACCGGCTCAGAGGGGATGCATGCTCACGAATACAGAAGATTGACTACCGTGGTACTTGCTTTCTGAGCTGCTTGCAAATCACAGAGGCTGCTGAAAGTTTTTAATACAGGCATATTTGTTCATTCAACATATGTCTTTGCACACACTTCACTTAGACTGCAAACCACTCATACATCTCATGTTGCCAAACTAGGAACAGTAGGTCATGCAGAGGGATGTTTGGACAATACGAAGAAACAGATTACAAGAAGGATAATTATCACTATGACCCAAAAAGATTTCTTCATAGAGAATGGATTAAAGATTAAAGAAAAAAACTCCGAAAATTATTCATTCTTAATTATTCATTCTTAATTCCCTTCCTTACATTCTCCTCTCAAGAAAGCTCGTTCTTCACATTCTTTTCCTCCGGTGAATACGCACACACCATATTGACCGCCATTGGCGTCAGTCCTAATATCTAGAGTTCAACCGTTATCTTCGCAATGCACAGATGCTGGATTTGCCAATCCTATGTCTCCTGCTTTTTGACATTCTCCGGTGTAGAGAAAAGTAGCGAGTGGGTTTGCATTCATCTGGCACCTATTGCCAAAGGTCTGCTGGATAGGATAGCAGGGAGCTTTGATACATTCTACCTGTACTTTTGCACAGACAGGAGTATAGTCTAAGGTACATGCAGTAGCTGGAGTATGTTGTGATGAAGAAGGCGTAACATCACTAGGAAGCGTCTCTCCCGTATCGGTCAGTCAAGTAAACTGCATTCCTGTGGACTGTAAATCAGCTCCCACGAGATTTTTTACTTTGACGACGGCTGAATTGTTTGGATGTTCCAAAGCAAAAAAACATCCTCCTGCGAGGACGATAATGATCAAAAGTACGACGGACTTCTTCATGTGCACAGAGATGTGAATCGTTAAAAAAAATTTCTAATTTCTAAACAATTCTTTAATTGATAGTGTTCAAATTAAATGTTGCTTAGAAATTGAAAATTAATAATTGAAAATTTAGGCGTTTCCACCCCTACTATATATTGATTTTTTTTGAAATTTCAATATAAAAGCATATTAGTCGGTTAAGTTGTGGCTTTTTACCTGCATATTTGTTGATGACTTTTCGTGTAAATGGGATAAAACAGGAAGTATCTAGCACTAGTCCTTTGGAGCTTTTGGTCCTTACTGATTCTTCACTTTTGGTCAGGAAATTGCTGGAGAAAAATAATATTCTGGTATTGTCTATCAAAGAGTATCGTCAAGAAGTAAAAAAATTCTGAGACGTGTATGCGACGATCAAACGATGACTAGACGAGATCCAGCTTGTAAGCAATCAAAAAGACATCAAGACAGCCTGCCTCCTTTTTTTGCATGCAGGATTTGTCCTTCTAGATATCAATATGTATTCCAAACCACTCTCTCATGAAGCGACTCAAACCCTGCTGGAGACCTGCCGTCAAGAGATAGCACAGGAAAAATCTGTCCGTGTGAAACAAGCTGAAACGCAAAAGGCCGAGGAGAAAAAGATCTATGCTGATCCTCATTTGGCCGCAGCTAAAGAAGTGCTCGTATGGATATTTGAGAGAACCGCGCTGGTCTTGGAACGTGTCAAAGGCACAATCACCATCAATGAACTCAAGACGATCAATACCCTGCAGGAAGAATTGAAAAAACTCAGAATGGGAAATAATTATGAAAAGATAAAAGAAACTGGCGGGCAACTCTTGGCCATGATCCAAGATATGGAAGATAAATCTTTTGTGGGTGGTGACACCAAACCGCTGATCCCTGGGTCTATCATCACAGAGAGTGATATCCAGAAAGAGGAGCTGAAACAGGAATATGTTTTGCAGTTTAAAAAGCTTGGCTCACATATTGCGCTCAAAAATGAAGATTATGCGATCCTGGGAAACACTGCATTGTTTCGAAAATTTTTCCAGAAAGATCTGGTGAATTTTTTTGCTGATCCCGTAGGGATATTGTTTCACTTGTATGACATTGCAGAGCTGTGTATCGTAGCGCTTCTCGTGATCGTAGGCGCCTTCCTGATATTTAATGCATTGTATTTTGTGATGGATAATCTCTCATGAGTGTATTATCGGATGATGAAATTTGGCTGTCTCGGTCTACTATTATTCATATGAAAATATATAAAGAAACAAGATATCTTTAATCTGATCTTGATCTACGGTGCGACAATCATTGTGTATCTCTTGCTTACCCACGCATTGATCGCGAACTTTGCATTGTAAAAAAGTCCGTCAAGTCGAAAGTCCATCAAGTCTTAAAGTCCGTAAAGTTTAAAGGTCGAGATTTCTTCAAAAAGAATACCATCATTTAACATTAAGCATTCAACATTTAACATTAAAAAAAACCATGGCGCTATTATTGCTCTGTATCTGAATGATAGGATTCCTTTTGTTCTTCTATGCGATAGGAGTACGATATGTGGGATTTTTGCCATTATTGATTTTGGGACTGATCTTTGCATATTATGGGACATTGGATGCCATCAAAGCAAAGTGATCTGATATTCTCCAGAGATATAGTCTTTTCGTCGCGTGGATTATCATCTTGGCAGGATTGGTCTGAGTGTTTAATTTTTTCTGAATGGATATTACATCCACTTGCCTGGGATTGATTGGGATCAACCTAGTCTTACGACTATGATCTTATCTTTTTAAATATGAAGATGGTAAAAGCGTTTTCCAACTGGGATATTATTTCTCTATAATCTTTTTGTTTATCGTAGCATTGGCATTCGAGTGACGAATCGGTCTTTGGAATGTCTTTATGCTGCTTTGGGTATTTCAATTGTGAGTGACGGGCTTTCTGATCTTCGTGATTGGTCTCAAAGAAAAGATAGAAGATTATCTTCGATACCAACTTGGCATATTGTCGCTGGGAACTCTCTGTCTCGTCATCATCCATCAGGTGCATAATTTCTATATTGCTCTGACATTGAATAGTCTCTTGCTCACGGGCACTTTTGTACGGATACGTAATATCCTCTGACATCAGCCACTTTCTGATGAGAAGAAGGCAAATATTTCGGTGAGAAGAATCTTGGCAGGAGAAAGAATCACCCAGCATAAAAAATCTTTTTCTTCTGAGCTGCAGAAAACTATCTATACCTTCATGATGCAAATGCCCAGTCGAGCAAAGAAGGTTTTGGAGCTTATGAATATAGCGGTCATCATCGCATTGATCTATTATTATATCGCTCACATCGCTGGATTTGCAAGTATCAATCACCTCTTCTATCGAGCGATCATTATCATTTTCGTAACGAATGTTTTGTTGCTTAAAAAGATTTGATACAATAGCATCATCCAAAATCTCGCCGTATTCCTAGTCGTGAACTTCGCTATCTATGTCAGTCTCTTTTCTTACTTCAATGGTGATGTCGGCGCGATTGTCGCATGGGCAATCTTGCGAAATATCATAAGTGCAAGTCTGATCTTCTACGCACACAAAATTCCTTTCTTGGCGAAAATATTTACGCCGATAGAATACAGTTATCGATTGGTCGCTACAGTTACTGCACTGGTAGTGAATATTATCCTCATGCGAAATACTTCACTCCCGGGAGAACTTATTTTCTTCCTAGTCTTGTTGTATGTAGGACTGGAGTGAATGATATTATATTATGCTGTGAAATATATGCAGAAGAAATTGATAGTTGATAGTTTATAGTTGATAGATGCTGAAGGTTTTTGTCTTTCCTCTTTAATCTTTATTCTTTTATCTATTTCCATGAAAAAAATATTTTTGCTGGTCTCAGTCGTTGGTTTGTTTGCGTTGACATGATGTGGAGCAATAACGACCATCGGGAATACTGTGACAAATCCTCCGGTCACGCATACTCCCATCGTTCATAAACCATTGACGACCTCCCCTCAAGCTTGTTCTATGATCGCCAAACTCTGTCCTGATGGAAGCGCTGTAGGAAGGACAGGACCTAATTGTGAATTTGCACCTTGCCCAGGAGAGAAATAGGCTCATCAGCTCCCGTGCAAAATATGAATAGTCAAAAAAGCCCAGAAGTATTCCCGGGCCTTTTGAAATTATATTTTTATCAAATCTATTTCTTTTCATAAATCCTTTCCATCGTAAGCATAACTCGACCTCTTAGTTCTTGCATCATTGGTACGTTTATTTTTTGCATGATTCCGACTTTCTTGAGGACCTGGAGATGCTTTAGATAATATGGTGTGCCGCTCTCTGCGTTGTATTCCGATCATCGGATAAATCTAGAAAGAATAGTTCAGAATTGTGCCCTCGTCACCTCTCCATAAGGATTGAATGTCCCCTGTGGAGTGATGCCGTCAGTGGCTAATCACATCAATCCATATTCACAAGCCTTTTGAATGTACTGTTGAGTTTCTTGTGTTTCATTGGAGATATCACTGAATGAGGCACAGTTAGAATCATTTACGACAATTCCTGTCCTATCGAAAACATTCTCAGCAAAATTTACAATCATTTTAGCGAGATCTTTCCTGAGTAATTTCCCATAGATATTTACGTTGCTACATTGATCTATTGTCGTGATATCGAAGTTACGAGCGAAACTGTATGCTCAGTTTAGTTCATTGGAATATAATGAACATTGTATAGCTGTCTTGGCGACTGAAGGTTCTGGCACTGCACTGAGTGGTCATTCACAGGTATGATCATAATAACTTGGAGAATAATCTATACCATCCGCATTTGCTCATGATAAATTATTGAGTGTGGATGTAGTGTTTTTACAATTATCTTTGGTGAGAATTGCTGCACCATTACCTCCATTCAAATTGCCTGTAAGGGTATCATTATTAATCCCATTTAAATCACCTGTGATGGTCTCTTGCATGGTAGTGAAGTAAGAAAGGTGGTCTGTCCTAAAACTACAGATAAGATTGCTATTGAGCACACAGGTAGTGTCTGGTGTGTTTGCATTTCGCGTAGAGCCGTTTTCTGATCTATAGATTTTTAATACATTTCATGCTACTCATCTCGTCACTACAAAACTTATGGAGAAATATCATCCGTGTGCAACGAGAGAAGCTGTATCTGATCATGCCTGGAATGTCGAAAGGATGGCTCTTGTAGTTGATCAGTCTGTCTGCACGGGTAATCATACTTCTCCAAATGTAGCCGTATGAGTATCTCCATTAGGTACAGTTGTCGGAGGAATTAATTTTCCATCCCATGTGCCTGATGTAGTCTGGATGGCGAATCCTCCTATATTTATAGCAAGGATATCATGCGACAAACCGATGACATTGATTTTACCCGTACCAGGGAAAATAAATCAGGATTCGTTGACTCATGAAAGATGTATTGCTCATGTAAATGAGGCATCTCTTCCACTCAAAGTATATAATGTATCATGATCGACGACATTGCCAGTGAACGATCTAGAATTTCATCATGTAGTTACTCCGATACCACCATAACTATCCCAGAGATATCAGCTCAAGGTCGTATTCGTTCGAGTAAGCGATCCTGTTAATGCTGTTCCATGCATATTCGCAGGAAAATTATAATTAGTTCACCCCATGAGATAATAAGTGGTAGCATGATTTGTTATCGTAATCATACCATATACGCTCTGATAATTACTGACAAAATTACCAGAACAATTGGTGAATAAGCCTCCCGTTAATTGCATGGTATTGTAAGAAGGATCCATTGCCTGCAATCAGGAAAGTGTATCGAGATCCATTGGCCAAATCCTTTCTCCTCTCTCATTATTGTAATAGAGACCTTTGACTCTAGCAAAACAGACTCACGTTGATCCTCAGTTTAAGACGACCACTTCAGGAGTAGACAATGTTTCCAATCCTCTCGGCAAATACATTCAGACTTTTTGGTTCCCTCCGAACATAAAATCGATATCTGTACGATTGGTTAGGATCCCAGATCCGAAGCCTAGTGCGAGTTGATCGTTGAGACGAAATTCTGTGCTGCCTCATGTTGCGAAGACGTATACTGTGACGATGCCTCAGAGGAAAATTGCTACTCAGAGCATTCGATGCAAATATTTTTTGGCGATATGTTTCATAGGATGATTGTACATCATGATAAAAATATTGTCTGATTAGTGCATCAATACTGCTCGATTAGTACCCGTACATCCATAGAAGACACCTGATGAGAATTTGATCTGACCTGCACAAGATCATGTGTTCATGGTACTATCTCAGAATTTTACTGCTCCATTGACATCAAGCTTAGCAACTGGTGCGTCCACTCCGATACCGACATTACCTGTGCTAATAACGGTAAGGGCATTTGCAAGGTTCCCTGTAGAAGTTCAGATTCCTATTTCAAATATACTATTAGATAATCATACATTATATTTTCCTAACACTGTAGAATAATTACTATTGGCAATAGTATAATACCCGATTGCAGTAGCTGCGATTCAATTTGCCTGTGTCAATTGTCACATAGCTGTAGAATAAGCTCCAACAGCATTTGTATATCATCACATGGCGGTTGAATAATCTCAACTAGTAGTCACTCATGCTCCAATCGCAGTAGAGAAGTTTCAATTGGCATGACTATATATTCACATTGCTACAGAGCGTTCTCCATTAGCTATTGTTTGATCTCACATTGATATAGAAACAGTTCAATTTGCTTCTGCACGATTTCCCATGGCAGTTGAATAATCTCTATCGGCTATGGTTAAATAGCCCATTGCAGTAGCGCTGTTTCCATTGGCAACTGTTGTGTTACCTATTGCAGTAGAATAAATTCAACTAGCAATAGTGCTGTATCCCATGGCAGTAGAGTTATTTCCATTAGCGGTTGTTCCATTCCCTATCGCAGTAGAATTAGCTCAGTTAGCATATGTAGAATAACCCATTGCAAGAGAAGTATTTCAAACAGATGACGTATTCCATCCTATAGATGTAGAATATCCTCAGCCAGCAATGGCACCGTATCCTATAGCTGTTGAATTACTTCCATTGGCACTACTATTGAATCCTATTGCCGTAGCATAAGTTCCAAGAGCGCTTACTCACATTCATTTAACGATCAATCCACGAGTTACAACATCTCCTCCTGTATATGCTATACCTGTATACACTCCGTTTGCTATCGCTGTCCAATAATTACTTCCACCACCTCCTGTTCCACATGATCATGCAATCAATGTTCCATTACTATCTGTACCAAGACAACTGATGTTTGTATAGAGAGGGAAAGTCACGTCACCACTTGCTGATACGGTCATTGCATTTAAACGATTTCAAAAACTTCCGATTCAGATTTCGAAGATACTATTTGATAATCATAAATTCCATATACCTATTGCTGTAGAATAATCACCATTGGCAAAAGTCCCATCTCCCATTGCTGTCGAAGATTGTCCATTAGCAATCGCTCAGTTTCCCATTGCGATCGATCTATCTCCATTAGCTTGTGTTGAAGCCCCCATTGCAGTGGAATAATCTCCACTAGCAACTGTATTAGATCCCATTGCGGTAGATCCATATCCATACGCATCTGTTGCGATTCCCATTGATGTAGAGTTATTGCCTTGAGCAATAGATGCTTCTCCCATAGCAATAGAAAGATTCCCATTGGCTTGAGTGCCCCATCCCATTGCTGTAGATATTCTTCAATTTGCTTGAGTACTCCATCCCATTGCGGTCGCTGCATCTGCATTAGCAATTGTCCTTACGCCCATTGCAGTGGATCCATATCCATATGCTTGTGTATTATCTCCCATAGTAGTTGATCATGTTCAGATTGCTTGTGTATTAATTCCTAGTGCAGTAGAAACATATCCTATTGCCTCTGACCATCGTCCCATTGAAGTAGAAGCGATGCCATCAGCCTGACTATTATCTCCTATTGCTGTAGAAGTATCTCAAATACCCATACTACCGAATCCCATTGCAGTAGAATAATCTCCACTTGCCATCGTTCTAGATCCTATTGCAGTGGATCCATACCCATATGCTTTAGTATTATCTCCCATAGCAATAGATCAAGTCCCAAGGGCGACCGTATTGATTCCTAAAGCAGTAGATACATACCCAATCGCTTCTGAATATCGTCACATAGAGGTAGATGCAATGCCATCAGCTTGACTATTTTCACCCATTGCTGTAGAAGTATCTCAAATACCCATACTACCGAATCCCATTGCAGTAGATTCATATCAACTAGCATATGTATTATCTCCCATTGCTGTAGCGTAAATTCAAGGAGCTCTTACTCCTGTTCCTTTGGAAATGAATCCATAAGAAATAATATTCCCATTTACACCGTTCAATACGATCCCTGTGTTACCACTCTGATTGCCATCATCTGTCAGGACAATGTTTTGGATGTATTGCGTCGCGTTTGTCAGGACAGTGTTTATGCTTGTATACGCAGAAGCGAAATACACTGCTGATACACCGAAAAGGAAAAGTGCGACATACTTAAGTGAAGAAAATGATTTGCGTGAAGATGGTTTCATTAGATAAAATGAAAGAATAAAAAATACATTAACCTAATTATACTCCAGAATCTTTTTTTGTCAAAAAAAAAGGCACTTTTTTTGACTCATCGACACCCGGGTGCGAATGGATTAAAATTGGCTACATGAGCACATTTAAAATATTTCGCACCCGGGTGCGAAGTGGAACAATCAAAAAAAACTGGCCATTGGCCAGGATCCCAGCGAATATTTCGAAATATTTATTGTAAGACAACCTTATATAAGATCCAGGTGTCGCCATTTTTTATCAGCGAAAAACATGTTCATCCAGAAAGATTTTCTACAAATTGTTGACTCCCCAATCGAATGTACAAAGGTCTGGCAAGCTTAGCGTATGTCGCATTGAGCATATCGCATTTCAGTTTCCCATCGCCGGCTCGCCATTGATTTCGTTGCTCATGAGTCCATGCATCACTATCAGACATCCCAGGGTTGATGTATGTTCTCTGCGCTCGTCCGATAATTCGTGGACTATAATTTCTATGCGTGGTCATGATGATCGCATTGGGCTCTGTCCGTGTCGCTAAACTCTGGATCGAACTAAATTCTTCCTGACTGATCAACGGATGGGCTCGATTGTTTACGTATACTATATAATGTATACTCCATCATAATAGGAGAACGAAACTTGCATATTTCCAGATCGAAGAACGTGATTGGAAAATCGTGAAGAGAAAATACGCTGCGAATACGACGACAAAAACGTCGAGAAAGACCAGAGTTCTATTGTAATTCACGAGAGACAATGCTATCCATAATATTCCTATCCCATATCAGAGCATCCAGACATCCCATTTTCTTTCCTTAATTCTCAGTCCTAGACCGCATAAACTCAATACGATAATGGGCCAAGAATACTTGATATAAGTAAGGGGTGTGATGAAATCACCTCCTCCGCCTTCGCCTACTGCTTTGACTGCCTCACCCATAATGCGCCCTCGCAGCGGGATATAAAGGAGTAATGCTACGGCTCCCGCAATAGTCCGATACAGTATTTTTTTCCATGGCAATTTCTTGGTCGTGATCCATTCTACGATGGTGCTCACAGCAAGGATTGCTCACGTATAAAGAGCCGTATGCTTATGGAGTAAAACTAGTAGAAAGAAAAAAACACTTTGAAACCATATCTTTTTTTTCTCTCAGAAAATCAGGACCAAGAGCATGAAACTCACTCCAAGCGTTTGTTTGAAATACCCAGACCAGAAGACCTGATATTGAGCGATAGAGGTCCGATAGAGTACCGCAGCAAGGACTCCCCATCGCAGGTTTTTGGATTTGGATTTGAAGTATCGAAATAAAAGAAGTCCTGGAATGAGGTTGAGCAGTCCAATCCCTCGGGTTAGCATCCGATCAAACGATACTCCAAGCTTATTGAAAAAAGCTGCAATGATACCCAGAAGCGGTTCATATCTTATCCAATGGGGAAGTTGAGAAAAATCCAAAGAAGTGGTAACACTCCGATAATGGGAGAAATATTCCTTATATATCCCTGGATCATAGCCGAAAGGAATGGCTGAATGCACAAAGTACCAGAGTCTGTAGAGACCGAGAAGGAGCCCTATTCCTAGGACAATATAAGGAAGCTGTGTAATGAAAAAGTTTTTTTTCATATTGGGAAGGATGAATGATTCAAAAAGGTTACTTGTATGTAAGCAAATACATAAGGAAATCAAATCCTTTGGACAATCAGCACCCGGGAGCAAAATGGGAAAATAAGCTATAGAGGCCGATTAAATTAATTTTGCTCCCGGGTACAAAGTACAATAATTAAAAAAACCCGGAAATGATCCCGGGCCTTTTTTATTTCATTTTAATTACTACTTAGATGGAACTATCGTTGGTTTAAATTCTTTTTTATTGTAGAACTTTGAGATCTTGAATCATATTTTATTTACGACTGCATCGTAAACAGATTTAGGATATTTTACAAATACATTGAGAAGGTAGAGATAAGGTTGTTTAGTCAAGAGACTCAGTTTAGAATATCCATATCCGTATCCATATCCTGTGCTTGCACCACCGTATCCATATCCATA
This sequence comes from uncultured bacterium, assembly GCA_903918675.1. Taxonomy (GTDB): domain Bacteria; phylum Patescibacteriota; class Gracilibacteria; order Absconditabacterales; family Absconditicoccaceae; genus CAJBLF01. The sequence goes on along the minus strand of CAIXFE010000062.1, from coordinate 1,009 downwards.
TCCATATCCGTTACCTGAAGTTTGACAGGCAAGTGGACATCATCGTAAGTATCACTGACTACATGAGTATACAATTGCCGGATCGTTGCAGGCTGTTGGGATGCATTGTGGGGAACAGGTTTCTCATGTATTAGTGACACCTGTCGATTGACATGCATAGGGACATGTACTCAAACCGAATGCACACGATAATTGATTTTCTGAAGTATTGCAATTTGCACATGCATAGAGCATGTTTGCGTCACATCTACTTACTGGGACATTGTTGGCTGGACGGGTATGCATCACACTAGCGAATAATGATGAACCATTGATTTTGATCAGGCTGACACCGCAGATCACGACTACAACGATTACGGCTGTAATGATCACTTTTTTTCTGAAAGAAAAATCGGTCTTAAGTTTAGTGAAAAACTTTTTCATAGAGAGGGAGCTATAAAATAAAAGATATCTTCCGCAATATATTAATGTATATGTGTTTATCAAGAGATTTTATTGCTTCTTGAGCGAAGAAATATATAGTACATTCACCATAAATCTAGGAGCAAAGGCGACGAAGATTTTGGCTTGAATGTACTATATAGTAAATATTACAATGTCCTAGATTCCAAAACAATTTACTATAGTATCGCATATGTTTATTATATCAGCGCTAATGAAACTTTCGAGACGACATAAATCAATGATCATTATATTTCTAGTATGAGCATGTGCATGTGCGATATACAGGGTTTCGCCTTACTTTTCTAGTATGATCCCCTTATGATATGACCCTGGAGTCTATAGAGGGATCTATTTCGCATATCTGCATCTTGTTCCGCGATTCCATTTTGGTGGAACTGTCCCCTATCGAATTATGCACGAACCTTTGTGGGGAATCCTAAGCGTGATCGGGAGCAAACTGTGAATCTCTATCGATCTGTTTCTGACATTCTGATTAGGCTTTTTTAGCATCCTGGGATGATTTGTCGTTTTCTTGGTTGTTAAGAAATATAATAGACGAGCGGCG
>CAIXFE010000061.1 GCA_903918675.1 uncultured bacterium | reverse complement strand
TAATGATGAGACGATAGATATCGAAGATATGGTCGCTCAGGCAATCTTGCTTAACGAGCCCTTCGTCAAACGCTGTGAAAAATGTGAAAAAAGGGTAGAGAAAGAAAGTGAAGATGAAGATGATCTCGGGACTTTCGAGAGTAAGGGGAATATTGTATTCAATTAAAGACTTTATTCTTTCTAATATATACATAGATGTTTGTAGTATCTCATGTACTCATGGGAATGATCATAGGTAAAGTTACTGGGAATTATGAGGCAGCCATAGCTACATCACTCCTTATAGATTCGGACCATATCGTCCCCTATATTAAATCCTGATTATTCCTGAAGCCGAAGAAAATGCTGAGGACTTTTATGTGAAAGGAATGAGTTTCTTACGAAAAAAATTATCTGCACAATATCCTTATCCCTCCCGTGATAGCGATCGCTGGATTCGTATTTCATAGCTCGGTGTTGTATGTCATCGCTCTCGCATATTTTGTCCACCTAATGGCTGATCTGATCGATGATTCAGAATATTTCCCGTTTTACCCCTATACCAAAATCAAAACCAAATGACCTTTTAAACATTTTTCTGTACGAGAATTGATCTTAGATATTGTCCTTTTGGTCGTACGACTAGTAATATAATTTTTTTCTCAATTTCTACTTTAAGACCCGCGCACTAAACTGCGGGGTTACGGACTGTCTCTGATTTGTCCGTTTTTTTTATTTGAGATGTATTAAAAGGGTGTGCCAACCAGGATATTCTCTGTCCTTTGTTTGTCCATATTTTTTATTTGAGACGCAATAAAAGGTTGAGCAAGGCGAGACCCTTTTATGACGTCGAAATTATGCTAATGATAGTCTGTACTTTTTTGTCTTCGATTTGTCCATATTTTTCTATTTTTTCTGGAGTACAATCGCCGCGGTTTTGGAGAGGGTCGCGTCATTGCTTCGCCTCACCGTGAAACAGGGATCAGTATATGGCTATATACATCAGACGTTTCCTCTCCTAGAACTATGGAATTTAGATTGTAGAGTTTAGACTTTAACTAAGTAAAACAAAATCCCAATATATCTCCAAGGATGCAAGGAGGCTCACAACCTTACATTCTTTCATTTGTGCCCGTGAGAAATAAACAAAAATTATTCACCAAATTAATTAGTACAAAAACAATTTATCAACAACAAACAAAAAATTATTTTTATGAAAAAACTTGTTATCATTTCGTTGGTCTCGATCCTGTTGTTTGCCATGGCTGCTTGCCAAAAAGATCAGGGTACTTCTTCTTCCAATGGTAGCATATCTGCTATCGGTGTGGACTCTTCTACATTTGGGAATCATCCAAAAACTTTGACTTCTATGACTGAATCAATGGTCATCCCTCAATTTGGGAAACCCAATTCAACGTATTATGCTTTTAAGGTACTTGATGTCTCTGGTGCATTGGCTTTGTCTGTGAAACTGTATGAAAAAGCTACCGGGACTACTACCTATTTACCGATGTCCAGAACAGGCAATTATTGGACTCTCTCACAAAAAATAATCATCAATGGATGGTATGATTGGAGGTATGTGTATAGCGTCAGCAAAGCTAATATCAGTTCCAATACCTATACCTTATGCAATACCAATAATGTTTTTTCTTCGACTGGGATAAGCTCAATTTCCTGGCCATTTGGAGCGGATGGGTCAAGCTATGGAACCGGTTGGGCTAGCAGCTGCAGAACCGTAATCGCCAATGGGATTCTTCAATCATGGAGAGGTGGCGAAGAGGGTGGCAATGGAGATGGCTGGGGCGATGGATATCATACAGGCACCAGTGAGTATTATTCTGATGACTGGAATCGTGGTAATGGGAACCAGGATCTTGGAGCAGAAGTCAGATCTCCATTGGATGGATATGTATCAGCGTATGGCACATACACTACTACACTTGGACAGAGTAAATATGTAGCTATTGTTCAAGAAACCAGTGGAAACACCTACAGATTTTATGTAGGACATTTAAATGCCATAGAAAGTAGTCTGTATGTTGGTAAATATGTTCGGGCTGGCATCACTAAGATTGGAACCGTGGGGATGACGGGCGCTAGCTCACCGCATGCCCATACTAACTTACGAAACGTTACCAACAATGCAAGTACCTCTGTGAAATTTTACTTCAATGCAAATTAATTTGTATGATCAATAAAAGTATTCTTTTTATTGTTTTTCATTCATAACTGAATATAGAGGGCTTATTTTCCCTCTATATTTTTTATTACTTTACAAAGCCCACTCATGAAATATTTTTTTATTATTTTTCTGTCTTCTGTATGCACCATGCTGTTTGGGTGTTCATCTAACACTTCTTCACATCCTCAATTCTGAACAGTTATTTCTCATGCAACAACCACTTGAATAAGCGAGAATCATTCGTTTAATGCATCATCAAATCAATTGCTCCAATGAGATATTGGATCGTGAACATCCATTTCTTGAGTTAAATATACTATTTTAATTTCTTGAAATAAATTGATTTACGAATGATTTTTTAGCATAAGCATACCCAAATACCTACTATCGCGAGAATATACTAATAATGGCATGGAGCGACTTTCATTTACAGACGTGACTAAAGAGAAGTATCTTACACTTACCACAACGGCTGTAGATTGATGAAGAATAGGCCAGAACGATAAGGATAGGTGTGCGCTTGATAGATATGATGAAGGCGTCATATCCAACAAAACGATAGAAAAAGTCATACAAGGGAAAAATATATATATCACCAATCTTATTTTTTATGTCCCTGCAGCTCCAGAAATTGATATCACGGAGAGAAAACGAGCAGAATCAGATCTCTGTTTTGTAGATAATAATGTAATTTATATTATGTCTGTATGAGGATATGACAATGCTTACATTCAAAGGATTTTAAATTCATTGCATTTTGGCGATTAGCCGTCCATCACTTCTTGGCAGCTCTTAGCTCAAAACGAACAATCAGATTATCATCAAGACAGATACCACAAAAGCTCCTTTCTCCACTATCGGTTAGATTTGTTTTTTCTTTATAAATATTTATATTGAAGACGTTTTATAACGTCTTTTTTTACCATGCGTAATTTCTTTTCTAGATTTTCATCTTCCAAAGATTTTGTCCTCGTCATCTCCTGATGATGAGCGAGATGAGCATATGCTCTCGGCATTTTGCATGGAATGGAGAAACTTTGATTGAATAAAAATATTAGAGCGATCTACGGAGTCAGTGCATGAGCCATTGTGTGATCATATATCGCTGCGGGATATACTGCTCGAGAGACCTATGAAAAATTTGTAGATTTCTTTTCTTTCGGAATAAGAAAATTTAATCTCCTTCCCAAGAAGTGATTGTTGAGTAACAAATTCCTCAGAAAAAACTTTTCCCAAGACCTCCCACAAACCTTTCAGGAGTTAGCCATCCCACTGTATATAGGTACGACGGACATGAAGAAGGCAGAATTTGTAATTTTTGAAAAAGATGAACTCGTAGAACCACTATTAGGAAGCATGTCTATCCCGGGTATATTTGAGCCCGTCCCCTTCAAAGATATGCTCTTGATGGATGGGGGACTGATAAATAATTTTCCTGCAGATAAGGCAAAGAAAAAATTTCCTTCAAGTCAGATCGTCGGTATCGCACTCAATAAATTTAAAGAGAATCAGTCACTGAAAACTATTTTCGATGCATTGAATATTTCATTCGAGATCCTTCTGAGAGCTCAGACATTGGAAAAATTCCCACTCGTGGATCATCTCTTTTACAAGCCCTTGCCCGTAGGAGTGATGGATATCAAGGAGAAGGCGCTAAGGAAAATATTTCAAGAAGGATATGATGATTGCATTGAGCATTTTAGGAAATAATTTGATTGTTCTTTTTTTTCTGGTCAAAATCGTTATAGTCACGACACTTTATCATTTTATCACTTCATTCCCGCTAGAGCGGGACTCCTTCACATGCGTTCAGTCGCATTTCATCACTTCAGCATTTTATCATTTCATCATTTTTCCCATGCATTTGCGCGAAGAACGAGAACAACGTGGACTCCTCTACCAGTTTTCTGATGAGAAATTATTTGATCTGTATACCAAAGGAGGAGAAAAATTTTATGTTGGTTTTGATCCCTCATCTGATTCTCTTCAACTAGGGAATATGTGCGCCATCATGGCTGCGGTCAATCTGATGAAGTACGGAAATACTTGTTATTTTCTCGTGTGATGAGCGACAGGGATGATCTGAGATCCCAGCCTCAAAGACGCAGAAAGAACGTTCCTGGGCGAGGACCAACTCAGACATAACGAACAACGTATTTACGATCGGTTAGATACCTTCCTCAAACATTTACAGAAAAAATTCAATCTTAAATTCGATTACAAGATGGTCGACAACTACGATTTCTATAAGTGAATGAGTTATTTAAATTTCCTGACCGAGGTTGGAAAATATATGACGGTCAATACGATGATCGCCAAAGAGTCTGTCAAAAAGAGAATTACCGATCCTGATAAATCTATTTCGTATGCGGAATTTAGTTACATGCTAATCCAGGCATATGATTTTGAATACCTCTTCCATAATGAAGGTGTGAAGCTGCAGTTGGGATGATCTGATCAGCGGGGGAATGTGACGACAGGGATAGAATTGATCAGAAAAAAACATGATAAAGAAGCGTATGCATTGACGATCCCTTTGATCACAGATGCTATGGGGAAAAAGTTTGGGAAGTCTGAAGGGAACTCGATTTGGCTTGACCATGAAAAGACCAGTCCGTATTTCGTGTATCAATACTTCATGAACGTCGCAGATCAGGATATAGAGAAATATTTGAAGGTTTTGACCTTACTGGATTTCGACCATGTCTCAGATATCGTAAAGAAACATAATGAAAAACCAGAGTTGAGATACGGGCAGAAAGAGCTTGCTAAGGCGGTGATCGAAGTCATTTTCGATAAGGACGCTGTCGATCAAGCCTCTAAAATTTCTGAGGTATTGTTTAATGATGGAGATAGGATGGAGATTATCAAATGATTTAAGAAGGAAGATATTGATGCGTTGATGCATGAAATTGGTTGAAGTGAGTGCAGAGTGCAGGGTGCAGAGTGCAGAGGATTGGATCTTTTTGTACAATCTGGACTGACAGAGTCAAATGGAGAAACTAAAAAATTATTACAATCGTGATCATTATATTGCAATGAGGTGAAAGTTGATGATCCCCAAATGATCATAAAAGAGGATGATTTCATAAATGGTGTTTTGCTCCTGAGAAAAGGTAAAAAAGTATTTAAGATAGTGAAATTGGGATAATTTGTCCATCAGCTCCCGGGAGCAGATCGGTGATAAGTGGCTACTTATCTACATTTTCATAATTTTGCTCCCGGGAGCAAAGTAGCTCATGTCTCTCTTGAATTACTCGCCCAAAAGACTACCATGTCTACCGACTTTAGGTCAGATTTTTTTATCCCACAGAAAAATGGGATAAAACCGACGTTGCCACAAATAGTTGTGGCTAGCGTCTTGTTTTATATTTTTGAATTACATATCATGAAGATCAACAAAAAAATCCTGTTTTTGGGTATCTGCCTTGTGTCACTCTTTATCATCTTCTTCGTCGGGAGATCATTCGATGCCACTACAGGGGTGAGAAAATTTATCTTAACACTCCAGTGAACACAGCAATTTAGAAAAGGACTCGATGTCTCAGGAGGAACAAGATTGACCTATAAAATTTCTTTTGATAAGTATGCACAGGCCTATACCAATGCTACAGAGCTTGCTTCTGTCGAGAAGAATATCGAGAACATTATCAGCCAAAAAATTGATGGAAGGATATCTAAACTTGGAGTAAGCGACTACAAAGCCTATATACAGAATATGGATAATCAAGATTATATCGTAGTAGAGATCTGAGGAATCGCAGATCTAGACCAGGCCAAAGACCTGATCGGGAAGACACTCGAACTAGAATTTAAACTTCAGAATCCTCAAACTCCTACAGCTGCAAGCATTCAGCAGAGAAAAACTTTGGCACAAAGTATCTTAACTGAGGTCAGCAAAACTCCTGATGCCATGCAAAAACTCGTAGATGGTAGAATGTCTGAGAATATCTTCTATACTCATTATACAGGAGTGACGTTAAACCAACTTCCTGATCTGTACCAGAATGATCCTTCCTTGCTAGCTAAAGCTACCCCCGGGCAACTTTCTTCTTTGATAGATGGTAAATATACTACCATTGCGTCACAAGGAAAATCTGCAGTGCAGACTGGCGTAAATCTCGTTGGATTTACATTTTTCCGTCTCAATTCCAAGACCACAGCAAACTTGTCTGGTAAACAGGAAACCATTTATGATATCGAAGACATCTTTGTCCAGGACAGAGAGACATGGATAGCTGCTACAGATAGTAAAAACGATTTACTCAATGGCGCTTATTTTAGATATGCAGGGACAAGCACTTCAGAGGTCGGTGAACCTGTAGTCACGATCAATCTCGATGATCAAGGGAAAGATATCTTCTGTAGTATTACTGAAGCAAACATTGGCAAACCTATGGCTATTTTCGTAGGAGGAAATCTACTTACTGCGCCTACTATCCAAAGTAAAATCTGTGGAGGAACAGCTGAAATCAACGGAAATTTTACCAGTGATAGCGCTCAAAAGTTAGCGACAGCACTGAATGATGGAGCTATGCCTGCGCCATTGATCCTGATGCAAGAAGAGAAAATAAGCCCAACATTAGGAGTCAGTGCACTCACGGGAGCGCTGCGAGCATGATTGGCTGGATTCCTTGCTATTGCTTTGCTCATGTTGTTTATGTATGGATGGAAGAAGATGCTTCTTACCTCATTGGTATTGCTCGCTTTCTTTTCCGTATTGTTTGCATTTATGAAGCTTATAGATTATGCACTTTCCCTCAGTGGAATTGCCGCTATCATTTTATCTATAGGTATGGCTGTAGATGCCAATATCTTGATGTATGAAAGACTGCGCGAAGAACGTAAAGAAGGCAAAGGTCGAGAATCAGCAATTGATACAGCTAAAAATAGAAGTTGGACAGCGATCAGAGATGGACAATTGAGTACAGGATTGATTGCGTTGATTTTGTTTACTATGGGAACAAATATGTTTAAGGGTTTTGGATCTATGATGTTGACGACGATGGTTTTGACCTTACTTTTCAATGTGCCTTTGACGAAGTTGTTGTTGCATCTCTTTTATGATGGAAAGAAATAGATCTTAGAACTTAGACCTTAGACTCTACAGACTTTTGACTTTACAGACTTTTGACTTTATAGACTATAAAATCATATCCACAATTTTTTAAATTATAACATCGTGATCCATGAAATTAAAAAAGGTCTTTCTGATTATCGGCATTATCGTGCTGAGTGTGCTTGGCATTTCTATTTTTCAAGAGTTCATGGTAAATCATACCTACTATAAGGACATGCTTGGATCCCGAGCAAATCGAGAATTAGTCATCCGAGCAATCATCGCCAGTCTGATACCACTCTGGTATATCATGAAGTCCAAATTGTTTTCTCTGAAAAAATTCTTTATATGGATGCTGCCGGCGGCGCTTTTGATATTTGGCGTGGCATTTGTGATGATAAAGTGAGGTATCGTAGGATGATCTGCTGGGTTTCTTATCTTATGTATCAATACCCTACTCTTGTATTTTTTGGGGATGTATTTTATCCTCTGAGCTCTCGCTTTGGGGACATGGATATCCAATAAATGGATCAAGTTTAAAGATACAAGACGACAAGAGATGATCATCAATTTCTGATTGGGTATTGGCGTGCTCCTCTTGATAATATATATCTTTGCTATGTTGGGAATATTCTATGGATGGCTTACTTGGATCCTTTTCTTGGGACTTGGTGGTCTTGTCTGGTATATGAAAAATGAACTGGCTATATATAAACCTATAGTAAGCTCGATGTTTGATGGATTTAAATTACACCAGCTCAAACAGAATCGATGGAAGCGAGTAGGGCTTATCTTATTAGGGATTTCTATCATCTATTATCTCTTTGGATTTCAGCTTTCTTTCATCCCTTATTCTACTGCCTGGGATGCAAATCATGAATATATGTATATCCCCAAAGTCATCGCAGAAAATTTTGGTGTACTTCGAGGCAACATAGGCCCAGCTGCCGCAGCTCCTTATCTTTGGCATATGTTTATCGCTTTCTGGTTTAGTCTTATCGAGCCTATCAAGAGCTGGTTTTGGCTCTCTCCAGATACTATTGCGGTAGCTATGAATTTTCTCAGCAGTATGTTTGTCCTGATCTTTGGTCTTGGATTGGTAAATGAGGTGCTTCATTTTTTCTGAAAAAAAGAGCTGAAAGAAAACAGCAGTCAGCTTTCTTTCTCTTTGGGATGGACAGGAATATTGTTTTGGTTGACGAGTGGTATGGGCGCATTCTTGGTCTTCGTAGATAATAAGACAGATCTTGGAGTAATGGCATTGACGATCTTAGCTATACTTTCTGGATTTATCTTTTTGAAGTTCATTTCCGATTCGCATAAAGAGGGAACATTAGTGCATAAAGATGCACTGAAATACGTAGCCGTTTCATGATTTTTCTTTGCGTTAGCGAGTATGGCTAAACCTACGGCGTTTTTGGATATTGCACTTTTTGGGATATTGATGATAGGCTTACGAATAGATGTTCTTTTGTCAGTGTGAATTGGTATCGTCGCACTCGGGATGATGGGAGTTTTACAAGTAAATAATGCACCAGATCTCCTACGTACTTGACCAGGGAAGTATATCGCTCTCATTGGGATTTTGATCATCATTATAGCCCTTATTAAGATGTTGTGGAAAAATTATAAACATATCCGGCAAGAGAAGAAGGGGTATGTAAATTATATTTTGATCTGGGCGGCTGTGTGTTTAGCTACGCTTATTGTATTCAAAGGACCTAATGTGTTGGTCAAAGGAATCAATGATGGTAGTTTGACTATTGGCAATTGGACGAGATCATTATTACTTGGAGCAAATCAGAAACCTAGTATTTTACTGGCCGCGACTAATTCAGGTTCTACTGTCCCACAAACCAGCACCGATCAAGTAACTCTCAATCAACAGACTAGCTCTCTTTCTTTGAATGCATGCAAGCAGCAGACTTTCTCTTCAGGAGATCTCAATCAAAATTTAAAAAAAGCTGTTTCTGGGAATGAGGATGTATGAAGATATGTAGGATATGGACGAAAAGAGGTAGATAAAGGAAGTGGCTTGAGTTTGGGATATCATCTTCTCAGGCTTATCTATCCTATCAACGATACCTGTTATGGACTCAGTCATGACGGGAAGTTACTCTGCAAAGAAGCGAATGCTATAGACAACTTCAATCTCCCCGTACTGAAGACACTTTTCGCTGAAGTGAATCCCAAGGGAACAGCGCATGATTTGCTAAGTGGAGCACTGGCTGCTTACGCAGCTAAAGCCTCAACGATCTCCGGAGCTATCAATCCAGCTGAATTTAGAGACAATATAGTAGCATTGAGACAGTACTATCAGGATCATTCTATTGAGACCTCAGCAGGCAAGATAGAAGTACCTTACAGATATCTTATTCCACTCAATGTGGTATTTAATCGATCACTTCAAAATCTAAGTAGCTACTATACCGATATCGGATTTGTTTGGCTATTTATGCTGATCTTTATAGTCATGAGTCTGATCTATTCGATTATTAAGAAAGAAAGAAATCTGATCGCGTTGTCCGCTGTGACTACTATCGGATGGGCAATCTGGTGGGTGATTGGTGGAGGTATCGTCTGGTATGGTATCGGTTTGATTATGTGGACAGTCCTTACCGTAGTCCTTTTCTTGAAAGACATGATGGAGGGAGATGAAGACAATAAGAACAAACAAAATATGATCTATGTATTTTTATGCCTTTTTGCTCTTTGGACTATTATCCAGTTTGTATTGAACTTTGTGAGAATATCATCTCAAGGAGCTAGTGGTCCTTTTGAATGGTACAAGATGGGAAATGGAGAAACGACAACGCTTACCGATCAACTCCAGCAAACTCAAGACGTTCAAAGTAAATATGGATGGAAGAATGTCTTTGATCTTCAGTTCCCAAATTATAATAAATTCATTGATTACGTAGCCAATAGACCAAATAAAGATGGTGTTTTGATAGCAGGGACGTATATCCAATACTTCCTCAAAAATCAGCACAATATAAGAAGTGATGGTATGCTGGATCGATTCTGGGAACAAACGTCTGATGATAATTCATGTAAATCATATCAGAGATTGAGTAATGATAACGTTAAATATCTTGTGATAGATCCAAATATCTGAACCGTCGTCATGGGAGAAGGAAATGAATCTCTATTCGATAGGTTCTTTGCTAAGCTCGATCCTATCACTAAAAAGATTCAAGAACAGGGAGCTATTAGTAGACTCGTACAATTACGAAAGGATGGCTATATCAGTCTTTTCTCTACCAATAATTTAGGGACGAAATATGCATTTACTTTGGACGACCAGACCTTGGAAAAAGTCTTCGGTCAGATGTCGCCAGATGATCTTATCCTCTTGAGAGCGAAGTTATCTATCCCCAGATTCTTCCCTGAGTCTCAGCAATTGGTTACCTTCATAGCTGATACATTCACTCAAAGACTAGCTAATGGTCTAGCAATCGGTGATATCGCGGATGTGTATGGGAAGACGATAGATGAAAATAAAGTATTGCAAGTGGCAGCTACGCTCCTCAGCCAAAGTCAGCCTGACCCCACTCAATTACAAACTCAGATCCAGACATTGACACAAGATGAGAGGATGATCCTCACACAATATGTAGGCCTTATCAATCTCTATAAGGCACAAAACACACAATATCAGGATTATCTCAATAACCTTCTCCAACAAAGTTTGGGCGGCGGTAGTCAAGTGATGATCTTTGAATTAAATTAAAAAACTAATATATTAAAAGACTAAAAAATGTATTGTTGAATCTTTTAATATTCTAAATCTTTTAATATTTTTAATCTACTACCATGAAAATCGTTACTTCCGACATCAAAAAATGAACCATTTTGGAAATAGATGGACAATTGTATAAGGTCATAGATTTCGCATTTATGCAGATGCAGCAAAGACAAGGAAGCTATACTTACAAACTTAGGAATCTGGTCACGGGTGGCGTACAGAATCTGACCTTCAAGTCTGGGACACTTTTGGAGCAGGCAGATGTGATGACGAAAAATGCAGTCTACTTGTACAATAGCGGGGATACTTATTCATTCATGGAGAATGATACTGGAGAAATGCATGATCTCAATAAGAACATGGTGGAAGATATTACGGGGTATCTCAAGGAAAATATGGATTGTTATATCACTCTCTACAAGGGGAATGTGATCGGTGTCATCCTTCCTGTGACGGTGAGTTACACAATCAAGTCTACCGTCCCTGGGGTTAAAGGCGACAGAGCTCAAGCAGGAAAGAAACCGGCGACATTGGAAACGGGATTGGAAATCATGATTCCTTTACATAAAAATGAAGGAGATATGGTGACGATCAATACCTCAACTGGAGAAGCAAACTAAAGAGGTTGATCCTGTCTATTCCCTTTCGAGTCTATTAATGACTACGATCTCCATATCTGATTTGTTTAACTTTAAGTAAAAATCATAGAGACTTCCCTTGCAGATGAGGGGAAGTTTTTTTCCTGTTTTCTGCTCAATGAGATCGATGAGAGGGATGATAATTTTACCAAGCATTTCGTTCTTATTCTTGCTATAACCGGAAGGAGGGAGATTTTTATTAGACACCTCTTTGCCTAAATTTTGTATCAGTACTTTCATGATCTCTATCGTAGCCGATTGGGAATGGAGATCTTGTGAAGTTAATTTCTCTCCATTGAGATATATCTTATTGTTGATGGTATCTAACATCAGTCCCGTTTTGTAGTTTTCGAGCGAGGTCTCACAATCAGCGATAAGTATTTTCCCATTTACTCGTCTTAATATACAATTATTGTTTTCCAAAAATGGCGAATAAATGCCATATTTTAAGTCCTGCTCTATTTTGAGTCCCTCATGCTCCAGTCCATCTATCCGGTTGGCATAAATCACTTTTGCTCATACGAATTCTCTGGCAGTTTTTTGTACTGTCTCCAAAATTGCCGTTCTAAATCATTCCAATGGCATAGCGAAAATCAATGACCCTCACATGATCGTGCTATCGTTAGGAGACAAGGAAAGATACTTAGATGAGCCGGGGAAGTTTTCTAAAATATCCTTGATAAATTCTAGGAAAACCGAAGAGCTATCTCTGGTGACACAGTCGCCTTGTCTAAGTTTCCTGAGTGAATCTAGGAGCTGAAGCATATTAAATTCATCATATCCATCACGATACATTTTAGACATGAAAAATAGGATCTTGAGACTGATGATTCCCATGAGTTTCCCGTAGGTTAAACTTATTTCGTCTGCTTCTGTACCTATGAGTTGTTTGTAAAATCTTGGGATTGCATTCGGATGAAGCTGGTTGAGATGATCCCCGAAGAGGTCTTTAAATTCAGTTTTTATTTCTTGGGTAAAGAGGGAATTGTTTTTGTATTGATTACCTGCTATCTGTTCTAATAATACTGGTTTCCCTGAATACATTATCCCATAATCAATAGGACTATATGGTACTTCTCTGAGTTCTTTGAAAAGGTCATTCATTTTAAATCCAAAGAATCTACTTGTCGTCATCTCTCTGTGAGGAATATTTTTGTCGAAGTCCTCTGAAAATGAAACTACAGGATAATAGGTGTCAAAGAATGAAGTTAGTTTAGTACCTGAGGAAACCATACCATACATGTGCCTATCTAGATTGAGTGCGTCCAGAAACATTTCTGAAAACGGACTGTAGGTGTCTTGGAGAAGATCGTTAATGTTTTGCTTTTGGAAGTTTGTAATATCATCGGGAGTGATCTTATTTTGGATCCTTTGAAGTAAGACGGAAAGGAGAAGCGGAATGAGAGACCCGAATCCAAGCCCTGCTCACCTGGGTAATTCAGAAAGAATGTTTATCTGCATACCACCACAGATCTCTGTAAGCGCGGTATATTTTTGCTCTATCTCTTTTTGAAGATCATTGAAATAAGGCGCATACTCGAGAATATTCGCTTGGATGAAACTATGTTCATTGAGATCTTGATAGAAAATTTTATTAAGCGTGATCGTCGGAGCGTCTGTCCTTGTATACCCCATGTAGATGCGCAGAGGAACCTTTTGTTTGATGCTGACCCCACTATAATTGGTGAGGATGTCTCAGGATCGATTCATAGTAAATGGCGTCGAAACGACCACATGATTTTCTAAGAAAAATTGTTCATAGATGTGTGCATACGTTTTTTTGAGAGCAGTAGAATTCATGATCCGAGAGAAGGGGGTAAAAAGTCCCAGATTGAAATATCGACTCAAATATAAGTGTCAATTGCTTATATACTTTTCTCTTCTTTTTGCAAGTGCTTGTAAAATCCGCTAAATATGCTTCACACCCATGGTCTTGCCCCCTTCGTAAATATCCTAGTTTTGTCCGTTTTTTTCTTTTATTGGATAGATATGGTAGGGGCGCTTTTACCCCGCAGAGCAGAAAGCCATATACTTGAATCCATCTACCTGTTCGCAATAGACTGCTTGCGGGGTGCAGCGCTTCTCGCAAAATCATTTGCATACCATGGGCATAAAATCCCTGGTGCTTTATTTCTTGTCGCCTTGTCATGATTATTTTGAGAGAGAAATTTCGTCTACTGAGGTACATCAAACTTCCTTTGGTCAAGGATCCTTCTTACAGACTCATGGCATTTATCCATAGGCACATTAGAGGACCTGGAGATATCATTACGACAAATTCTTTTTTTATGAAACTCTATGATGAATTGTATCATGAAATCGTCTTCAAGAAATTGAGGATCCAGAAAAAGGTACTGAGGATTTTCGAAGCATTGGCGAGCCCGATGGAGGAACAAAATGAAAGAGAAACGCTTCTCCTATTTGCTAAGATCAAACAGATAAGAAATGAGCTACTTAGAGAAAATTTTAAAAATTATTGAGAGGGTGAAAAAATAAAAAGGAAAAATCCTGTGGGATATTATTGATTGAGATAGACCAACACCATTTTATTTATTCTCTACAGAAAGAATTATGATTCCAAAAGTAAAAACATTTGCAAATCTCTGACTGCAATGATACGAAATCACTGTGGAAGCCGATGAGAATAGAGCGCTTCCCACGATAGAGATTATCGGGCTTCCTGATGCCGCAATTAGAGAATCGAAGGAAAGACTGAGAGCCACTTTTCGTAATGTCGGCATCACTTTGCCCAAAAGAAAATTCGTTTTGAATCTCTCCCCTTCAGATATCAAAAAGGTTGGAACGAGTTTCGATGTGCCGATGGCTATCGCGATGTTGTTTCTGCTTTCTGAGGGGAAAATCCATTATGCAGAACAGATAGCTGATTTTCTTTTCTTCGGTGAGCTTGGATTGGATGGAGAGATCAAGAGAGTAAATGGGCTCCTCCCCTGCGTAGTCAGTGCGATGAAGCAGTGATATAAACACTTCTTTGTCCCGGCAGAGAATGTCTATGAATTGGAATATGTGCCAGGCATCCATATTTACCCGCTGACAACGTTTTTTCAAATCATCCAATACTTCCTCCATGGAGATCCTTTTGTCGTCATCGACCAGGCGAAAGATATTGAGCAACTTTTTGATAAGGAGCAATGATATGACTTAGACTTCGAACACATCAAGGGACATATACTAGCCAAAAGGGCGCTTGCCATCGCTGCTGCAGGGCTGCACAACATCGTCATGGTGGGCGCCCCAGGAAGTTGAAAGACCATGCTCAGCAAGGCCCTCCAGAGTATTCTCCCTCCCCTTGGGTTCGAGGAAATCTTGGAAGTCAGTCAGATCTATTCTGTGGTCGGAAAATTGAATAAAGATTCGCCCTTGATTATCAAAAGACCGTTTAGGCAGATTCACCACACCGCGTCTAAGATCTCTATCACGGGTGGAGGATCGAATCTGACTCCGGGCGAGGTGAGTCTCGCGCACAAGGGGATTTTGTTTTTTGACGAATTGACTGAATTCCCTAGGGAAGTGCTGGAAGTATTGAGGCAACCCATCGAAGACAAGGCTGTTGTGATCTCTAGGGTTGCTTGAACGATCCAGTATCCTGCGAATTTTATGTTTGTCGCTGCGATGAATCCTTGTAAATGTTGATATCATAAAGATCCTGAGAAAGCTTGCATCTGCAGCATTACCGATATCAAGAAATATCAGAGCAAAATTTCCTGACCCTTGCTGGACAGGATCGATATGATCCTCGAGATCCCGAGGGAAAATATAGATAAGATCCTAGATCGTGGTAAAGGTGAATCCTCAGAGTCCATGAGAGCTAAAGTCATCAATGCGCGAAAGATCCAGCAGACAAGATTTGCTGGGACCGGCATTTTTAGTAATGCTCAGATGGGACCTAAACATTTAGAGCAATATATTACATTAGATGAACAATCCAAAAGTTTCCTGAGTGAAGCATCTAGAAAATTGATCCTCTCTCCCAGAGTAGTCCATAGGACGATTAAGCTAGCGAGAACGATCGCAGATATGGAAGGGGCGGTAGAGATTACTGTCCAGCATCTCGCTGAGGCAATGCAGTATAGGAGCAGAACGATGTTTGTGGAGATGGAGTAAGGGATTTCTTCGCAACCAATTTACTTAGCATCTAATCACTTTCTTCTCTCTTTTTGTTTCTCTGTTAAATAATTCTTCTTTGAGGTTATAGGCTTCCCTATCTTATCTTCTATATTTTTTCTAGCTGTTCATGCTATTTCAGATCATACTATCACTGCAGTCTGGACTTCTTCAAATCATTCACTTCCGACTTCTTCTATTATTTTCTGCGATCCCGCTTCAGCTAAATCAACCAGAGCTATCTCTAGTCCATCCATATGGTCCCTAAGATTATCGTGTTTTCTAAGTCATTTCACATCCTTGTATCACTGTGCTCATCATGGAATTCATAATCAGACACTATATACTTTATTAGTAAGTAAAGCATACTCAAATCAGTCTTTGATCCCCGTCTCTTTCAATATATCCGTGAAGGAGTTTCTTGTGTCTATGCTTTGCAATCTCTTTGTGATCCAACTTTCTCCACGCCCTTGTTTTCTCCACATCTCTATTGCTCTTATCTTTGCTCTTTGTATTCATAGCTCTGGATCGTTAATCTCATCCATCCTTTCATTACCTAGCGTAGCTAACCATTGTTTAAATGGCTCAGCTCTTGGTGATGCGATCGATTGTACAATTCTTAATGCTCATTTGGTATTACAACAATTGAGTTGTTGGCGTCCTCACCTAGTATTTATCCAAAGGGGGTATGATATTTTCCCCCATCCTTTGGCGAGTTCTCTGTCCCTACCTTTCATATCCCTGATATACGTTTTTACATCTCTAGACTCTGTAAGGACAAAAACAATATCATGTATTGGAAAGTACCGCTCATCTCTATGCCATATCTTTCTTACTTCTCGATTTTGGAATAAGGAAATTTCTAATCTGGTCATATCAGTCATGTCGATTGATTATAAAATAAAGCAACCGACATTATATTCCTCATAAAAAAGAAAAATATGGACAAAGTTAAGACAATTAGCTTCTCCACACCCGGCTCCCGGCATCTTCCATTATTCTCTTCCCCATCTTCTGTAATCTTCTGCCTAATCTTCTGTAATCCTTTTTTAAGAAAAACCCCTCATCCCGGCCAAGCCGGGACAAGAGGTTCTTTCTTTATCTCACCGAAGTGAGTATTTTAATAGTAACAATTACTTTAAAAATTATCTATAAATTGATTGTCTATGTCACACATCTAACACAACATATCAATCATCGATCTTTTTGAGTATCAATCTATAATCCCCGATCCTTAGTCTGTGGCTTGCTTCTCAAAATTTATGTAACTTAGAAATGTCTGGCTCTATCTTTCACTCTTTGATTTGCCTTAACTTATATAAAATAGACTCTCTATCCACAGAATCTATTTTATTCAAAGTCTTTTCTGCTATTTTGGTGAATATAAACATCCTTAGATTTTTAATCCAAATCAAGATTTGATAGAATGACTGTATTTTTTAACAAGTTTTGTTTTATTCTTTTCCATATCTTGATCTTCGATATAATCGGAATAGATTTTGTTCCACAAATTTTTATTGATGGAAATTACTATCTCACTACCATAGGTTTTTAAGATATCAAACTTGTTTTTTGTAAGAGTAGCTGTAGTCATCTTTTCTTTTTTTACTAATTAAAGTAACTGTACTATACTCATTTTTCTCGATTTTTCAATAGATCATCAGCCCATCCTCACCTGCCTACCGGCAGGCAGGTCCGGGTGCTAAGTTGCCGTTAAGCCGCTAATTAGAAAAAACCCCTCAGCCGAAGCCAAGAGGTCCTTTCATTATCTCATCAAAATGGAAAATATATTACTTTAACTCATCAAATTCTTTTCTCTTCATATTAACAAAGCTTAATATTTTGGATTCTACTCATGGAGATATATCTTTATTCCCATGATTAGGGACAGGAAATGTCGTTTTACCATTAGAGAAAATTACATGTGATCACTTCTGCCTAACGATATCAAATTACAATCTCTTTAGTTTATTTTTTATCTCAAGAAATTTATACGGCATACTTTAGCTGTTTACCAGCCAAATATTTCTTTATTTTTTTCTGAACACTAATTTCCTCAGAATAATAATCTACCATCATATCCACTACATTCTTTAGTTCATTAACTGCTTCTTCTTGAGTATATCCGAAAGCATATAAAGCTTTTCTTCACTTTATCTCTGCAATATATCCTTCTCCATCTTTTGTGATTAGTACATCCATTTTTTATTCTTGAAGAAATAAAGTAGTTGTACTATACTCATTTCTCTCACTTTTTCAAGATAAGTCTCCCCTTCTGTTTCAGAGGGGGATTAAGGGGGAGTAAAAAAGTTTACCCGCCGTGGTGGGCCGATTACAGAAAAAAACCCTCATCCGCCTAAGCGAACAAGAGATCCTTTCTTTTCTCGATTACTCGAGGATATATTACTTATATACGTCTCATCTACTATCGATCTTCTTTATTATTATTTCGCCACATATATCTTCATAGATTATTCTTATAGTTCATTTTCTACATCTCTTATGACCTTTCCATTCTCATTTCATCTCCTTGATATCAAGATTATCAAATCTCCTTTCTATGAGTTTGACTATTAGCTCCTCTAGAATAGATCTCAGATATTGAGGATATGACTTCAGCTTTTTCTCTCGCTGTTTAGTCATGTATCTTTTTGAGGTAGCGTAAAATTTCCTTTGCATTCACTCATTTTTTACCAAAATCTATTTCTAGATTATTTGCTGTTTTATCCTGTTTGATAATATAATCCATATACCTCTTTACTAGGTTTTTGATATCCATATGTTGCTCTTTTACGGCAAAGGGAACCGTAGTTGTTATCGTAGTCATCTCACTTTTGGTTACTTATTAAAGTAACGATACTATACTGATTTTCCTCTGATTTTCAAGGACACCTTCGTCCTCATTCTTTAGCTGCCTCATTCTCTGCCTCATTCTCTGCCTCATTCTCTGACATTCTTCTCTTATTAGAAAAAACCCCCAGCCGAAGCCAGAGGTCTTTTCAGTTCCGCGATGAAGCGAAAGGTATGTAGTCCAGATAACTAATTAATTACTGTAGAGTAACTAATGTTGTAACTGGAGCAATATCCCATTTATATAAACCGAACAAACTAGAATGTAGAGCTGTAGTAGCGTCAGTAAATACATCATAGTAGTTGATATCATTCATTTCGATACCAATGTTTCCTGGATTAGTTCCTTTGTACCATGTAGATACTGGGAATACTAATGTGAAGTCTTGGTATGTTCCATCTGTGATATCTACTAGACCACTAAGATTTGAGAATGTTGGAGTATTGTTACCTGTAGCAATAGTACTAGTACCCAATGAAGTTCCTCCTTCATTACCAAGGTATAATGTTGCTGTTCCTGTAGCTGCATCTGTGTTGTTTGCTACAGCAATTTTAAGTTGGTCAAGTTTGATGTCACCACCATTAGCAGCGATTCTAAACTTGTAAACAGCATTTCCACCCTTAGATGAACTCAAATAACTGATAGTAGGTTTAGCATTAACTAATGTAGTAGAAGATGATACGGTTACTGGCATAGGAAGAGCGTGGATAACTACTCCATTCATACTTTCAAAATCACCTGTTGTAAGGTTCATTACGAAAGGTGTTCCTAAGTCACCTGATGTTGATGCACTCTTAAGAGTTGCTACAACGTCATATGTTTTAGTATTACCTGCAGTAAGTATTGCATTGATATTTGTAGCGAACAAGTTGTTGTTTCCATTGTTTATCAATGTTGCAATAGTTGTTCCACTATCTTTAACTGTTACTTCTGAGTAAGGCATATTTGTAGTGCTGTATCCAGAAAGAACTAGATTGATATTCTTTAAGTATACATCTCCATTGAATGGTTGGAATTTCAATGTTCCTAGAGAAACTGTAGATCCATCCAATTGTACCAACTTTGGAGAGAAACTTTGTGCTACTGTGGTTACCGTACCAGCGCCTACAACTGTCAAGGTAGAACTTGTAGTTGCTGCTGATGGATAAATGCTGTTGTTTGTTATATAGTTTCTTGCAACAACACCACCTGTAGAGAAGATAAGATTAAGCGTGTCGTTTGCAACTACCACATTAGATACTTGATCTAGCTTCAATGTGAAGACAACTGGAGCTGTTTTTGATACATTTACTACGTTTGGTAGTACAAAGTGAAGTGTTGGTGTTCCAGATACGATAGTATCGCTAACAAGAGCGTTACCAGCAGCATCATAAACTGTTACTGTACCTCCTTGGAAATTGTTTGGCGTATTTCCACCAGTAGAGTAAGTAAGTCCCGTAATAGTTGCTTGGAATGAACTAATCTTTGATATTACATCTGTCGTTGTAGAGAATTTAAGATCAGCTAATTTGATATTTCTATCAGATTTTTGTACATTCTGAGCATTTGAGTAAGTGTTAGTCATTTGAAGACCAGCAGCTACTACATTGTTTGTTATAGGAGATAATGTTCCAATAGAAGATCAAATTGCCTGACCATTGTCATTATATGTGTTTGGTCCAGCAAATGTGGTTAATCCGATATTGTTAGTAAACTTAACTGTTGTAGCAGTTGCCGTACTCTTGATATCAGCATATACTACTACTGGTACTGTTCCATTAATAACTACCGTTCCGTCAAATGTAACATTTCCTGTAATTGTTGATGGAGGCGTTGCAGACAATGTGGTAGTTCCTATCTTCATGTAGATAGTTCCAAGAACATTTGTTCCTGTCATTGAACCACCATCGAAGCTAAGTGTAGGAGTATCAAGAGTTATTGCCGAGAGAGAAGAAATAGTTCCTGAATAGAATACTACTCCCAATGTCCCCGGGACAACATCTTTAGTATAAGACATTGCTGGTTGATTGAATTTCACATCAGCACCATTGATAGTCGTATACGCAAGATTAAGTGATGCAATAGGTGTTATAGTAGCATTGAAGTTTGTACTATCTTCTGTGACTACTGTATTTTCTGGATATCTTACAGTAAATTGGTAAGAATCTCCAACTCTGTCTGCATTAGTGATTTTTCACTTAACTACGTAGTATGTAGTATCACTGTCTGTAGATGCGATTGAATCATTCAAAACAAATGAAACGCTTCTACCATTTACAGTTGTCTTTGTAGAAACCAATACATCATTTCTGTAGAGTCCAAGATTAGAAAGATAATCTAAACTTGCATTTCCAGATTGAGTAAGTGTTATAGCTTTGAATGTAACATCTTTATCTGTCCATGCACTTGTTGCGCCTGTTTTGTATAAAGAGAATTGACCTAATTCAACTAATTTAGTAGCATCTACTTTGTAAGACACTGTACTCGTATTCTGAGCTGCTATATATACTTGTGCTATAGTGTAATCAGTTGCTCTCATCAATGGAGTAGTGATAGTGCCGTCTGTAGACTCCGCAGAAGAATCGATGGACGTAGACCCAAATTGATACTGAGCACTAGTTGATCCACTTAGTGCGGCATAAAGATCAACTGTTTCTGAACCTCATGCTTTAACAATTAACGCTGTGGAGAAGGAAACCGTTGCTTTGTTCTGAGAGAAGCTCGCTTTTCCACTAATTCTCGCCCCATCTTTTTCAAAATACAATTTTGTAGTGCCAAGATCTGAGAGCCCTTGTTTCTCAAAGGTCACTCCATATACATTTACATCTGAAGATCCTGCTTTAAATGTAACTGTAGCGAACTTTATATTTCCTACAGCTGGGATAGATGTGTAGCTAGGGTCTGTTGATGAGACAGTCAATGATCCTGCCTTAACAACATTTGTCACACATTCTGCTGGACAAGTATCCAAACCTAATGAGCAAGACAATTGATTTTCTGGAGTGTCACAAATAGCTGGGTTTGTGTTGTTACCAGCAGCTCTTTCCATCATAAGCATTACATAACCTCTGATCTCAAGCATGTTGGGATTTGAGATGTCATTCATAATGCCAGCATCTTTAAGTGCTTGCAAGTGAGCAGTGTAGTAAGGAGTTCCTCCATCATATTGGTCTCCATACAAAGCTCTAGACAAGACTGTACCAAATTGTGCTCTTGTTACTTGACCATAAGGATTGAAAGCAGTGATGCCTTGACCCATAAGTCCAAGTTGGCAAGCCTCAACTACATAACCTTTCATTTCTGTAGTCAAATTAGCTACATCAGTAAAGTTGCAAGACAATGAAGTGTCAGGAGTCTTTCCCAATACTTCAGTTGCATAGTTGGAAATCATTTTTGACATGTCTACTCTGTTAAGAGTACCATACATGTTGGCAGCATCAATAGAATCTTGCGTAGTTATACCTATTCCGTAGGCATAAGTGTACGCACCTTGCAATTCGTCACTGTAACTAGCATGTGCAGGAAGATTTGGGAAAATAGTAGCAACCATAGCTACGATAGCCAAACCTGCGAACAATTTTTTAAAATTTTTCATGTGTACATAGAATATAAAATATAAAAGGCTATCCAAGAGTAGAATATTTCCATATCCATACTATTATAGGATAGTCACCCACCCAACTCTTTGCAGAGACAAAGCTTCGCAATCTCTTTTGTCTCCATCCAAGACGGAAAACGATGAGATAGAGAAGCTTCTTCCCTCTCTGAAGAGAGGGTAAAGTGAGGGTATTCGGATGTCTACAAACATCGCTCTGTGTCTCCACACAGTAACGTTGGTTTGACAGTATCAATCTGGACACTTATTGCAAGACATTTTTAGACAAATTAGACAGGCTGTCTAATTGCCATCCCAGCGTACTGGAATTTAAAGTAAAACTGTCTCGCCAACTGATAAAAAACCGCCAAAAAATAATCCAAACCGTAGTTTGTCAGATTTTTCAGGTTCTTATCAGATGTTTCAGGTGTTTTCTGCGACTGATAAAGAACGATCCATCTAGTATGCTATACGACATAGTGGTCATTTTGTGACAACCCATAGTTAGCAACTTGTGACTAGATTGGATTAAAAGGGGCTTTGTAATTACTATATCTCGCAGAAATTGAATCAATCTTTTGTACTTGCGTTATTGGAAGAATATGGCGTGATATGGGATTTTTAAATTTCTGTCCCCCTTTGCCCCGCTTGGCGCGGGACTTCCTTCGGTCGCGAAGGGGGTGGATGTCCCGCCTTGCGGGATAAACTATGCAGATGGGAAGAATGTACAGACTGATAGATTTTTTGTTTTTATTTTTTTAGCAAACCCCCTAAATCCCCCTTAACAGTGGGACTTGAAGGAAGTCTTTTATTTATTTGCGAGCGTTTTCATAAATTGCAGTAAATCTTTATATACTCTGTCTGTATTTATTAATACGTCATTGTTCCAATACCTTGCAATGGAAACTCCTTGGTTTGATAAAGCATTACTTCTTTCTAAATCATATTGTTTTCTTTTTTTATGAATTTCACCATCGACTTCTATAGCAAGAGATAATTTTGCACAATATAGTATGCCAACCAAGTAAGTCCGAAAAACAATGAGGAATTATTGTGTTGGCAACTACATATTCTTCAATCAAAAATATGAAATATATTTTTGAAGGAGAATATGAAAATCAACAATGAAAGATCCTATCAGTTTCTGTCTAGTAAACTTATATCATAATGGTCTATATTTAAGAATCCCATTCCACATTTTATCTTCAGCCAGAGTAGGTTTTTTTCTCATTCTCCTAGCATCATAAATATTGCTTCTATTATATTGTTTGCACCTAGGACCATAATCATCCATAACCATTAGACAAGGATATAAAAACTCCTTTGGCCGCCCTGTTAAGGGAGGTCGGGAGGGTTTGCCCATACACTCGGACAATAAAACTTTTTTTCTTTCCTATAAACTACTGTTGATTTTGCCCTCAACTCAGTTCTTTTCTCAACCTTCAAAGGGACACATCATTTTCTTCATTTTTGTCGCACCCTGCGAAGATGTGAGTTTGCCCTCAATTCAGTTCTTTTCTCAACCTTCAACTTTCAACCACCGAAGGTGTCAACTTCCAATACACAAACCATCCCAAGAATCCCATTAAAACAACTCGCTTCACCCATCCGTCCATCGAAAGGTACAGACCAAACGCCGATGAAAGTTCAGATACCTTATATATATAACAGATTAAGATCTTCTCTATCCGGAGAAGTCGACTTCGTCATAAGAATTGATAGAGATAGACACTGATGAAACCATAGATCATGACAATAGCGAGCAATGGGAGGACAAAGAGATTGGTAAGGACAGACAATAAATTTATTCTTCCCATAAAGAAAATAATGATCGGGAAAACGCCAAATGTCGCTCCCACACTCGGTTGCAGATAATTCTTTCGAATATGGTGTCCTAATTTCTGTCATCCTTGAATTGCTGTCATCCTGAGAGAATTCGAAGGATATAATTTTTTATTACTTATAGCCTTCATTTCCCCGCCGGTGCGGGGCAGTCTATTCAGAGTGACACAGCCTTTTTCAGATTTTTCAGATTCTTCTTTTCAGATTTTTCAGATACAAATGATCCCAATGACAGCGGTAAAGCTCATCACAAATCCAACATCATAGACAAGATAATAAGGATTGACGACAAGCATTCCGATAAACGCAATGGACAAGAGACGCCAAATAGGAATTTCTTTTCATCGAAATAATGCAATGAGTGAAAGTCCTCAAGTAACGACCGCACGAAAAACACTGGAGTCTAAACCGCAGATGAGACCATATAAAATGACGGTCATGAGAATAATGAACATCCTTATATAAAAGGGAAGAAAGAAAAGAGCGAATCAGAGAAAAACCGTGATCATGACGACATTCCCTCCACTGACAGCGATGATATGTACCAGTCACGAATTGATAAATCTCTGGTAATCATCTTTGGGAATCTGCGATCTATCTCCGATCAACATTCAGAGCACTAAGCCCGAGATGCGATCTTTCCCGTATGCAGAAATTATTTTTTGCTGAAGACCTTTCTTGAGTTGTTTGATCCATCAGAGTGTTGAATTTTTTCACGAGTCGTCTTGTTGTGGAAAAGAATTTGTTTCATAAATCACTCCTTTCCATCATTTCATTTTTAACCACCTGGTATAATCAAAGGAGAGAAATCCCTGTTCCATAGCCGATCCTGAGAAGGTTCATGACGACCTTCTTCACATCAGAAATATGTTGTCTCCTATCGCGTATTCTTTTTTGGTGTATAACACATACGACGATCTACCATCATTGAAAATATATTTTCACTGCGTATAGGTGTCTTCTATCATCCCCTGTCCCATAAAATTGCCATCATGTTCGATGACTATATGATGATTGGTAGAAAGAAAATCAAAATTATCTTCATGAAAATAATTATAGGAAATCCGGCTTCCAGTTGCCAGTAAAAATGCTACGAAGAGAAAAAATATTTCATACAATCTTTTCTTATTTCTGAATATTTTGTACCAGTTGGTACGATTTTTTACGATTGCGAAGACGAGCCATCCTATGAGGATCAATCAAAACATGATGCCGCCCAGCCATATATTTTCCCAGATCGTAAGGATGAAAATGAAGATAGCGAAAAAGATGATGAACATTATATGATAATTTACGAATTTTAAAATTTAAAATTTACGAAACAATTTACGAATTTTCAAATGCATAAATGTTATAATTGTTTGATGCAATGACTGTTCTAAACATTCTTTCATTTTGGCATTTGAATATTGTTTTGAATATTGTAAATTCGAAGAATATTTGAATATTATTTTAGAATTTATAAATCTTGAAATGCAAAAAAAGGCTTATCCTTTGGTGAGTTTTGTGGCAATCTTATTGAATATAAGCGATATCTCTTTTGCTTCCTGACATATATTGTTATAAATACCTTCCCTATGAATGACCTCTCATAAGAGGTCCAATCGATAGATTGTTTCTTTTGCCTCCTTTCTACAAATATAAATTTTATGTGTAAATTCCTTTTTTGATATTGAACCATTTGCTTCCCTATAATTAGCTCCGATGCTGGTTCATGATCTAAGTAACTGGCTTATTATATTGGCGTTTATATACATTCTTTCTATCTGTTTTATCAACACGATTATCGATTTACTAAATAGCAAAAGTCTGCTTTCTAAGTCATACTGCATGATATATTGAAAGAACTAAAAAATTATTTGGTTTTAAACATTCTTTCATTTGGATATTTGAATATTGTTTTGGAAATTGTAAATTCGAAAAATATTTGAATATTATTTTAAGATCATTTTCTCAATCTTCTCAGCGTAAGGGATTGCTTCAAATGATTTTTTATAGATCTTCAATGGTAAGAGAAAATGCAATCTGCATCAGATGCCACCATCACAATATGCGAAGAGATCTAGAATACGGGGGATATTATGTTCTGTCCGGTTATAATAGATCAGATCTGGTATATCTTGTTTCAGAATTTTAAACTCTTTCGCATCATCATACATATCACAAGGGAAAAATATTTTTTGATGGAGTGGATATTCTTTGCAGAAAGCCTGAATTTTTTCTCTGTTTTCTGGCGTGCATTCTTTGTGATTGGTATTGATGAGGATATACTTTGCATCTCCAAGTGGTCTTTTGCTATCAGCTGAAGATTCTTGTCTCTGGATGATCTCTAGAGCAAAATCCTGGTGAAGGATCAAATTATCTTTAGACTTTCTTGGGACATAGTGATGTGCATTTTCAAAGGAGGTTTTATCTCTGACGATTATATTCTTTGCTCTACGTAACAAAATATTATAGAGAATTCTCGTACGGCATGTATGTGGACTCGCGATCCCTCAGAGCAGAACGAACTGATGTCTTCTTACCGTACGGCCAAATAGTAATGGGATATTTCGCCCGTCATGTGGGCATTTCCTTTCATCAGTCAACACCTCTCCTCCTCCAAAAAATTTAAACATTTTTTTGTAAGGACTGAGTCCAAAAAAACTACGAATGTGAGTACCGATCTTATGCCATTTATTTTCTACAAACCTAATTTTGTCCAACAGACTCCTTCACTTGTCCTCCGCGAAACCGAAGGATTCGAAATTCTTCTCCATCCATTTCTCCATCCGTACTTTATCTCCCACTTCTACATAGAGCATGTCCAAGGCATAGTTATCGAGGATCCATTTAATGATCCCAAAAAACAATAACTCGTCTCAGAAATTTTGGTATCCATAATATCATTTCAGATAAGCGTCCGCCATTTTGTCTTGGAGTGTAAAATAATGTTGAACATAGTATTCACCTTTGGGATTATATCAAGACAAAATGGGATTGGGGGATTGAGACGTGGAGAGATTGAGAAATTAAAACTTCTAACCCTCAATCTCTCAGCCCCAATTCCTGTCTATGTTTGTAATTTGAGCTTGGTTGTTTTGATTATTTTAGTAAGTACTCATATCATTTCATTAGATTTGTTTAATAAATCTTCTCGTAGCGGGTATGTCTTAAAATATCAAGAATCTCTGAGCAGACATATTCGATATTTGGATTCTCTAGCTTCCTTCAAAGAGATGCTCATCTTGGACAAAAAATCTTTCTTGCTTTGTCCTTCTTGTGCCTCTCTGACATTAGCACCCACACTCGTTCCACTTTTGAAAAGTTGGTTGGTAAGGATAAACTCCCTCTGCTCTTTTGCCGTATGCCTGCAACATGAAATTACCATCATTGCAAATGCATATGACTCGTTCTCTATCTGATATTTTTTCTTTGGGTCTTCCATCTCCTGGTATATCATAACATATAAAAAAGATATCTAACCTCTCAATCCTCAATCTCTCAATTCTCAATTTTATTAAGCCGCTTCGGTTCATGGCTTCACTTCTTTTAATTTCTTAATAAATCCAGCGAGTAATTTGGTGACATCGAGAGAGGCATTCATCAGATTTTGATGAGTTGTATTGTCGATGAAGCCTAACTCCATAACCATGTGCAGCATGGATCTATATTTACCACAATATCATTTCGCGGTATATAATGAGTCGATCAAATCTTTCTTAGTAGGCTTCTCATATCATTCTGCGATGGTGTTCATGATCGTGATCGTTTCTTTCCATAACTTTCTTTTCAATTCTGCATCTTTAACGTTCTCGATAATTGCATGCGTCTGTACGCCTAAAGTCCTGGCCTTTTGCCAAACGATAATGTTTTCTATAGATTCAAATTTCATGATTGTAAGAATAAGAAGATAAAAAGGAATTTTGTCTCCCCTTTTTTAAAGGTGAAGTCATACGGAATCCCGCGCAGCGGGAGAGGTGCCCGATAGGGCGGAGGGATTTTCATCCAACAAGGTTTGTCCTCATTTCATGGCTCGGTATGCAAGCGAATAAGTTTCGATGATATGGATTTGCTGGTCTAAATCATAGACTGGAACCTCTCCATGTGAGGTAGACAGTTCCTGTATTCCTGCTTTGATGTTTTTTTTGTTGGATCGAAGAAGTGCGAAATAGACTTTCATATCAGGAGTGTAATAGAGATCTTTTCGTTGGTCCTTAATGTAAGTATCGATGATCGTAATAAATTTTTCATATAATTTATTTTCGTTGGCGGTCTTGACTGCTGTCTTGCCGAGGGGAGCATTTTTGCAAATGACTTGCATGGGTCCAAACATGGCGCAGATTTTGCTCCCCATAGTTTGCAGTGTAAGATCAGCCAAAACGGAATTTTCTTCTGGTGATATATCGAAATCTTGGTGCCCATCTGCAAATATTTTCTGCCCTTCTTTGGGTAAAGGATAACATAGCGTATCCAAGATGCGCCCACTATATCCCAATCCGATACAGCTTGCTTTGTTGGGCAATCCTAAACTTCATGATAATATCGTCTCTATCCCCAATGGTAAACCGTCTTTAATCTTTTTCTTTTTCCCATTGATCTCTAAATAGAGCCCTGAGATCAATTTTCAATTTTCAATTTTTAATTTTCAATTCTCCTCTGTGTCAGCCTCAACTTTCAACCCAATTTCTTCATTACTGTCTTTCCCTTTCGGATTTGGCAATACATATGTTATCTTGGCGGTTAATCCGGAAAAATCCAAGCCAGACCACGACTCCCCTGTCAGATTTTTTCCTGTCTGTAGAGCATTTTCAGGGCAAACTGACGGATCTCGCAATCCAAGTAAATCATCTTGCGCCTCTTGCTGCGCAGATAAGAATTCTGCTCTATACTGATATGGCGTTTTGAAGGTGTATTCTTTGGCGTATCCTTGAGCTAACATCATCTCATTGATGAGTTGATCATCCAGGTAGACGTAATTCAATCGTCTCTTATAGCTGTCTGTCTTCTGTTGCGTGGGATCGAATTCCAGATGGACTTGTTTTCCGAGCAACAATGATGTCAGATATGCTTTTGCCTCTTGTCCGAAGCAACCTAGTTTCTTATTCCTCAGTAAGGTCGTCTCTGGTGCATCTATTCCGAGAAATCTAATGCTCTGCTCGGCCCCACTATACAAAATCTTGACCGTATCGCCATCTACCACTTCTGTGACGAGGAAAGTCCCTGTAAGTACATTTGTCTTTGGCTTTGTAATTCTGGGTAGTGGTGGAGCAAATGTATAAGTATAGCTGTTTACTAGCGTGTTTTGATACCGGAGTTGGACTGTAATGCTATTTCAGCTTTTGCTACTATTTGGGAAGCTAAAGGATCATTGAAGTGTCACTGGAATTCCATTTTGAAGGAGTCAGCTAAGATATCTTTTGGTCGTTCAGAATCTCAGATACCGGTCGGGTTTGCTTAGTAAGAGAGTATCTTCTCACGAAGATAGATCTGCTTCTAGTGTAATTTTTTCATTCCCCACATCTGATCATGGAGGATCATAATCAACGGTTAAAATCTTCACGTCTAAATATCCTCCAGAAGATATCTGAGGTTTATCTATGGCTCAACTCATGGCCATCAATTGCTGAGTCACGGCCTTTCATGTGCTTTCTTGCTGCGTACTTAGCTCATCTGGACAGATAGGACAAGTTCAGGCCACCGCGTTCCCGACTGTGACATATTCAATTTTTGGTGAGGTCGAGACTGCAAAGTACTGCAAAAATTTCCTATCAAATCCCGGCGAGAAATCGCCTGTTTCATCCAAAACCTTGGCACAACCCTGGTCATGAGCATTGTAATATAAGGAACTACCTAGCGTTACTCATGTGAGATAGACGATGTCCAAAAGTTGTCTACTCTGTCCATTTCAGCCGTAAAGTAAGAGCCATCAGCCATTTTTCTGCAGTGCAAACCTTGGGTTATCAAGACTATCTAATCACTGGTTATACCGATCTTCTGAGTCTGAGATGAGCACTGTTGTATTTCCTTCTAAGGTGATCAAATCTTGATCTAGTGAGATTTCTATGGGTTCTAGGAGTGCAGAACCCGAGAGAAAAAAGCTGTCATAGTTTGGATCTTCCGATAATACGAGCTCTACGTAGGGATGATACACTTCATTCCCTGCAAATACCTCGCTAATTTCTGCCTCATACCTCTGAGTGAAATCACCGCAATTTATGGGTAATGCTCATGTATATACAGGCGCTTTTGTCTCTGGAATACTTACATCTATAAGATTCTCTCCTGTGGTGAATACTTTCCCAGGATTGATCACGAATCATGTTGTGTTATTGTAACGCCTATCCAGAGTTGCTTTGGTCGTAATTCGAGAATCATTTATTCCCACCTTTTCAAATGAGATATTATAGTCCTTATATTTTTTTACATATCCGGAATCTACAAAGAAGGAATCTATGACGACTCATGAAGATAGGATGAACAATGAGAGTGATTTACTTTGAGATATGGATAGATTAAGGCCTGTTTTGCCTATGACTACCGTGTTCAAAATCTGACTGCAGCTGTCCCCATATACCTTGCTTTGTCATGGCGTTAAATTCACATTTAGTGATAGTAATGAACTTTTGGCTCAACTAACACTGAGATTTCAGGAAAATGATCCTGATCCGACGTTGGTAAGTTCAAACCGCTGATCACTATCTAAGTACACTTCCGTAATCCTTACTTTGGGGAGTATTCAGCTTTGTTCTTCCTCCCCTGTTTCTGAGACTGGTGGAAGGTCTGGGCTAAGCTCATAGAGCTTTCATGGGTTGGCGATATATCACGATTGAACATTCCATGATCTGTCCGAAGAAGTTCATGTGATGATATACTCCCCTCCTATTTTTACTTTTTCCAGTGAGGTGGTTTTATCATTGTAATGAACTACCGTCCCCGTATCTACATTGAAAGAATCTAATACTATTCAACTGAAGAATAATGAAACAGAGATTTGTTTGGTGTCGGTAAATCACATAGAAGCATAGTTTTTGATAACACTTTGATCTAGGAAATATCCAAACGTTCTGCCTGATTTAGCAACTACGATAGACTGCTGCGAAGGGATAAAGCTATTTATGGTCGTATTGATGCCTATCCCCGTCAACACTAAAGTCCCAGAAAAGTCTGTGGATCAGATATTACTTATCTCCAGTCGTTCATCACTTCCATCGAAAAAGACTTCTGAGATGAGCAAAGAGGGGAGCGCTGGAATATCGGAAGTCATGGTATTGATTGAGGGAACTGTATCCAAAAGCCGAGGGTTTTCTATTGATACTGCGAGGGTGGTATCCCCCGATTCTGTAGTTCATGTGCCCTGACTTTCGGTGGTGTCCACTCCTGTCCACTCCTGTCAGAGAAAAGGAGGAGTGATTCATCATGACTCTACCTCTCATCAGGTCATATCATTTTGTACTATATCTCAAGACTGAGATTCTTGGACCACTTCCTCTGCAAGTGAGATTCAGAGCACTAGGAAAAAGAGTGTTGCTATGATCAGCAAAGGCTTGCGTAAGCGCATGGGGATTGTTTACAGATAAAGCCGATCTGCGCAGATCGCCTGAAACTGTATGGAATAAAAAAACGAAAAAAATGGACAAAGGTAAGAAAAGTGTCCATTGGCTTATTGAGCACCCGGGTGCGGAATAAAAAAAATAGGCTATTAGAGCCCATTTTAAACACTTAGCACCCGGGTGCTAAATTGACAGAATAGTCTTCACTATGATCTCTTTCGTTCTACTAATCTGCGCTTGTTTATTTTTCTTGGAATCCTTTTTATTGAATGTCCTTAGTTTCATCAAAGCACTCGTCAATTTCTCCTCAAAAGCGATATCTTTTTGGCTCAACATGATATCCTTGTAATGGTCGACATACCATTGGGCATTATCATATTGATCATGCGTCCATGGGATAGGAATGATAATCTGCTTTATATTATACAATTTCTGTTCGGCCAATGAAGTAGTCCCTCAACGAGTAATACTAATGTCGCACATCGCGTAAAGTTCGCCCATCTCTCTCTGGGAAATAAATCCGACAGTGTGAACGTTTGGAAATACTTCGAAGTCCTTTGCCATTTGCTGGCTGAGAAGGCCTAATATGATATAGAAATCAAAACTTGAGCATGCCTGAGTGTGATTTTGTAAGATATGTAATATGGTTTGATAGAGTTTTCTTGATCATTGAGATCACCCATTAATCAATATTTTCGCCTTGTGGTGCTCTCAATTTGAATGCGGCGTTTCGACCAAAATGTCATCAGAAAGTATTTGGCCAACTGTTTTTGCCTTAGAAAATACCCCATCAAATCAAGTGAATATCTTTGAAGCGAAGCAATTAGCAATTCTATTTACTAGTCATGCATGGGTATCTGATTCATGGACGATGATTGTCCTTTGTAAAATAGCAGCAGCAAACACTACTGGTAAAGCCACATATCATCATTTACAAAATATCACATCTATGCGATATCGGAGCAATCGAAAGAAAGCTTGAAAGAACCCAGCGACAAACAGAAAGACATCACGTATATTTTTCCATCTGGATATTCGGAGCGTTTCCCTGCGGTATTTCCCTGACAAAATGGAGACAAATTTTATATTTCATTCCAAGACGTTGAGCTCCTCACAGATCTGACTTTCCAAACTATTCTGGGTTCCAAACCAGTATATTTTATCTATTCTCTGAACATATTGGGGCTTTTTATAGATCCATTCCAATAAGCTCTTAATAGGAAAAACATGGCCTCATGATCCTCATCAAGCCATAGCTATTTTTAATTTTTTTCCCTTATACATTGCTGGTCTTCCGATCATTCAACTTACAAATAATTAAAAATTTCTAAATATTTCATCTTCTTTTTGCTTATCAAAGTTAGGCGAAATGCGATCAGATTCATTAATTCTCGACTCTCCATTTTCGATCTTTATTGCAGTATCTAAATTACGTGCTGTACTGTCCTGATCCTCGTGCCCATCTTTTCATATTTCCGTTTTTCAAACTTTTTCTTCTCTCGCTACTTTGATTGCATCAATTTTTTTCTGATCGAAATTTTGCTGTCATCTATAATAATCATATGCTAGCTGGAGTCTACACCATTTTTGTTCTTCATCGCCAAAAAGTGTAGAAAGTAAAATATCCCATTGCACAGTGATATTTCTTTTCCCTTTGATCAATTCATTCACTTCACTGACCTTTTTCCCCAATAAACGAGCAAAATCCTTTTGTGTCCGTCCCTTTTCTTTTAATCTCTGCTGGAGATATTGTCATGGGTGTACTATGTCCATCCGTCGTCTAAAACATAATAAATATACCTCGACCGCCAATCCTGTTATTACTGCAGGTTGGATGCGAGAGGTATAGTTCCTACCACACCAATTCCTTATTCCATTTCCCCACTGTCGTGGACAAGGGACTTGTTTGGGTAGAAACTATAAATTCTATGATATAGCGAACTTTTTTTGTCTACTTAGGTCTATATACTGATTTCACATCAATTCTCAAGCTGAGTTTCTGCCATTTATTCACTATATCAGTGAACACATCAACAACACATCAATTCTTTTATTCCACGAACTAGTGAATTTTTTGTTTTTGATATTTTTCTTCTCTTTTTTCTTCCAAAATTCTTTTTAAGACTCTATTCGCTTATTCTATGAATCAGTGAATTACCTAAGTTAAAAAAATAAATAGACATATAGCCTAGCATCTATCTATTTTTTGTTTCTGAAAAGAAAATGTGCAGATAATAGGCTTAATAAGCACTATCTCTTAGATTGTTGACTTAGCTATTTTCTCCCTTATTTCGACAATTTTTGATGTTTTTTATCGATATTTTTGCTTATAGTTTGAGAGGTGGCTTGGAATAATTTTTTCGTTTTTCGTATTTTTATAATTTTCTTTCGATCATCTATCAAAGGATGAATTTCTTCTGTATTTTTCGTGAGATTTATGGCTTTATCATTGCTTAAGTATTTTCATCCTTCTTATCTAAGCTTTGCACTGTTATCTTATTACTTAATTCTCTTAATTTTTTTATTCTCTCTTGGCTTTTTATCAACAATGACTCTTCTTCTGGGGACAAAAGTGGTATAATTTCTTTGACGGCATTTAAGATGATCTTTTTCTTACTCTCCTTTACTTGGATTACATGAACCGCTCCTTTTTCTTCGTCTGCTGCATTTACTAATTTGATATCATATTTTTTTTCCATATTAGTTATGGCGATTTCGTCTGCTTCTGGTCTATTATTGTCTTTTAAGACGTCGATGATATCGATTATCACCGCCTCAAGACTTACTCAATGCAATATATTTTCTAGCTCCTTAATATCTTCTCATTTATTTTTTAAGATTGTCTGGAGTTCTTTTCTCCTCTTTATACCAGAAATAATTGCATCAATCTGCCCTTCCATAACTCATAATAATCAATTAATTTCTTCGCGAATGTCATTGTACTCTTCTTTTTTCACTTGAAATGAGATCTCAAGGAAAGCAGCTACATCATCATTTTTCTTTTCTATTGTTTTCAATCGGTCCTTTTTAAATTCTATTGGTATTACCGCTCCTTTACTTGTCAGGATCTCTGTTTCCACATCATCAAAAATGATCTGTTTTGTCTTTTTGAAAGTAATATAAAACTGACCTACTTCTTTTAGTGGTTTTAATTTCTTCTCAAGAAAGGAGGTATACATTGATTTAACAGATCATCTTATCAAATTAAGTCCTGGTTCATGAATTTCACATTCTTTGATTGTATTGAGTCTTTCATCTACGAATGTATTTATGTAAGGATATATTTTACCACTATAAGCGGGAGAATTTGGTGGGAAAATCATGTCATTTATTATTGCTTGAAATACTTTATCATAAAAATCTAAAGATAATTTTTCTTCTTCCAGTCAGTGGACTATTGTCTGGACTGTGTGTCCGTCTTGACGTTCTCTATCAAAATCACTCATGATGCGCCGAAGAAAAATGTAAAAAGCCTATTGTCTTCGTCTTTTATAAACATTTTACTTTCATTGTCAAGTCTTTTTGCTATTGAGAAAATCCGATGCTTCGAAGATGGAGAGAGGATATAGAACGATTGGGGATGGAACGATGGGTGGTGGAGGAATATAACTGATCACCGACGATGGGATATCCACTGCTTGCTAGATGGACTCTAATTTGGTGTCTAATCCCTTTGTGTATCGTGACTAAAAGTGTCGAGACGTCATTTTTCTTATCATAGTAGAGTAATTCTATCTGTGTAGTGACCTCGTGCTCTTTTCATCTCCCCTTCAATATATCTTGGGGTTTACGAATAGCTATCATTTTCTCCTGGCTACGATGCATGATCGGATAATTAATTTCTAATTTTCAATTTCTCCCTGTCGGGGAAAAGCCGACTTTAAATTGTCATTGTATTTGAGCGAGGTAGAACTTTTGGATAGTGCCTGTCTTTTGTGCTTGTTTAAAGCTATCGTAAGCTTCTTGTGTTTTGGCAAAATAGAGGAATCCACTTGTATCATTATCTAACCTATTGAGTAAACCAAATTCTTGCGCTTGTCCAAATGTGTCCACTTGAGCAAGAAAGACTTTATCGATATTTTTGACTTCTTGGAAGTCCTTGATATGAGGAAAAACAAACTGAACCAGTTCGACGGGCATCAGCTTGGAGAGGGGATCGGACGTGAATATGCGTTCAGATGTATTTTCTTTCATAAAATCTAGAAAAGATTTTTCTTTTCAGAAAGTGCTTGGCACGCCAGACGGTTTCCAGATAAGGAGGAAATTGTTATTTTGATATATTATGGTTTGGATTGGCATTTATCGTAACCGTTGGAAAGTGGCAGGGTGGGAGTGTGTGGGTATTTTTTTATCTCACTCACGTTTCAACGCTTCAACATTTCAACGTTTCCACTCTCTTTAAAGGTCCTTTGTTTTTAATTCCAGCATTTGTTTTCTTTCTTTCTTGTACATACCGACAAGGATATATGCTAATGGACCAGAGATAAATATCGATGAATATGAACCGAAAATGACTCCCATACCGATCGTAAACGCAAACTGTCTTATCACTCCCGTACCGAGAATAAACATGGCTACGATAACTAATAAAGTAGCTAAGACAGTCCCTAATGATCTTCTCATAGTTTGCCGTAAACTATCTTCAAATATCTTGCCAAATAGAACTCCTTTACCGATGGCTTTATTTTGGATATTTTCTCTTACTCTATCGAAAATGATGATGGTATCGTTGATACTATATCCCATATTGGTGAGCAATGCTATGATAAATACCGAGTCAATCATGACGGTTTTGTCCAACATCATCCATACTCCATATGCTCCTGCAGGAATAGACACATCAAAGATCATCGTCACTACCGTAACCAATGCAAGAACTCCAGGAGCAATAGATTTTCTAATGGTCGCAAATGAGAACATCATGTAGATCGCCATCAGTATGACTCAGACAATGATCGCATTTCTGGCTGTGGTTTGCATATATCCACTTACGCTTGGTCCAGTGATAGATTGCTCCAAAATCATGCTTGGACTAGAAATATACTTTTTATCTAGTAGAAATGTCTGGATATCCTTAGAGAGTATATTTACCTTTGCATCATTATCTACCTGCGTCTTGATAGAGAGTTGTGTAGTATCTGCGTGGATCTGTGCAGAAACTGTGGTATTTTGATATCCCTGCGATAGGAGATATGATTCCATATCTTTCTTGATCTGAGCTTCTTGTATCTTAGTGCCTATGGTTATCTGGACTCATCCCGTAAACTCCTCAGAAAATCTAGCATTACCGAAGAAGAAAGCTCGTGCTACGACAAGAAGTAAAGCACCGAATGCCACCCAGATATACGCTCTTTTGATGATCGAAAATTTTGGTTTCATAGTCCCTTTTTAAAGTTTAAAGCGATTTGATATGTAACTATTGACTTGATAATTTCAAGCTGAAGATGGAAAAAAATAGTTAACAACTAACAGAGTAGGAGGATTTTTTCTTAATGCTAAATGTTGAATTTTGAACCTGCCTGCCGGTAGGCTGGTGCTAAATGGTGGAGTCTTTTATATGAAAAACCACCAAATACATTAAACATTAGACACCCCGCCGTCTAACTATTCATCGTTAACTGAGTATAATAATTCTTCGCAGCGGCCTCTTGCGCCTTTTTCTTGTTGGTTCAAATTCATTCGGATTTCTTTTCTGATAAGACATAGAGCTCGGATCTGTAATTGATCGCATTTCATTTAGCATCTATCTGATCGGCGATGTCTTTATATTCGGGGATGGTTTTATGCTCTTTTTGGACGATCTCTTGGATCAACGTTTTGTAACTTCTCACTTCCTTGGTCTGGATGCTTTCTAATTTGCTATAGATATATTTCTGGATAAAGATTTCTGTCTCTGTGGCGCCGAGCTCGACATAGATGAATCACAATAAGGCTTCTAGCCCATCAGATAATATAGAGTCTTTCTTTCTTCCCTGTGATCTTTCTTCTCCCTTACTGATAAATAGCATCTCGTCCAAGTGGATATCCTTCGCTACTTCAGCCAAAATTTCTTCCCTGACGAGCGCTATTTTGTAGAGCGTTAATTCTGACTCTGGCATTTCTTGATGATTGAGAAACAGGAGTTTATTGATGATCGCACCCAGTATCCCATCGCCGACAAATTCCAATCTTTCATTGTGATTGAAAGTATCTTTATCATCAGCGGCGAATGATTTGTGGATAAATGTCTGCATGAGAAGTGTTTCATTTTGGATGGTAGTGGTCGGGACTCATAGGCTTTCTAGATATAGCAAAATCTTCTCTTTTTGGTACCATATCTTATCTAGGAGTGGTGGTCTTTGCATTCTGCTATTTGTAATAACTAAATGGATTTGTTGTTAAATAAGGTATATAATCATTTCCCAAGACCAACACCAGATCATATCAGCTCAGGAGCGCTGGATCTACCATACTGGTATCTTTTTCTACGTGGAAAATAGGAACGAAAGTTTGAAGCATTTTGATAGTTTGATCTACTTTTCATGTAGAAACGACGTAGAGTGTCGTTCATGAAATGGGCTGAGTGAAATTCTGAACATTGGAGATATCAAAGGCATATTTCTTGAGTTTGACCGCAAGTTGATTGGCAAATCCATCTGATATTTTCAACGTCTGCTTAGCGAACTTTTTGTCTATGCCGTTCAGGATCGCGATCTTGGGGTGCTCTATCAAGTACCCTTGATGATGGATAACGTAAGATGCAAATTTCTGAGTATAATCATAAAATCAGACGTTGGCTGGTGTGGAGCCATCAGGGATCATGACAGAAGCCCCACCAAAAAGACTTCTATCGGGAGTATAGAGGAAACACGCTGGAGTTGAATATTTGTAATTGAGCTCAGAGCATTCTGTAGTATACCCATAGGAAAATATATTGTTGAGATTGTACATGTATTTCACCATGCCCATGATCTCCTTGAGCGAGATGTTGGTCTGGACCATAGTGGTATAATCGGCATAGAGTTTTTTCACTTTGGTAATATTAGTTACTCCCTTGTCGATTAACTTGTCCATGACTGCTTTTATAATAAGTTGTTGTCTGAGTGATCTCGCGAAATCTGAAGTAGAATGACGGGATCTTGCATATTCTAAGGCTTTCTCCCCGTCGAATTGATTGACTCAGGAAGTGAAACTTACGGTCATGTATCCGTTGTCTAATGTAGGATATGTGGTATCTACAAAGGACTCGGGGACATCGATAGTGATGCCACCCAAGGTATCTATAAGTCACTTAAACCCTCAGAAATCTACCAAGGCATAATAATTTATTTTGATTCACATGATATTCTCCAACATACTCGATAGTAATGCTGCCCCTGTAGCAAATTCGCGATTTCTTCCTACTCAGACAGAAAATACTTCATTAACTCTACCTCTAATTCACCGTCCTGTATCGTACACCTCTAAATCTCTCGGGATAGAAAGCATCGTCAAGGCATCTAACTTGGGATTGAATGATGCGACCATGATAGAATCTGCTAAATACGATCCTGCATGTCCTGTACCTCCATATCCTACGATCATCACATTGATATTGCCATATTCATCTCCTGTCATTGATTGGCCTAAGCTATTGGAGATGACACTTACTGTCCCCTTAGTGATCTGATCAATTGCTCATTTAGCGAAGGTTACGATATACTTACTCATAAATACTACGAGAAAAACACAGCAGAGTATGAGAAATATCTTCATGAATGACCGTTTACGAGCAGGGTGAAGCGCATCACTGTACGACTTATAACTGGGCATATCGCCTATAGTCCTCTTCTGAAATTTCTTTTTTCCAAACATAAATTCATCAATTATACAGATAAATTGCTCATGAGAAGTGATTTCTTGAGTGATATCTCATCGGGGGTATGGTATTCGATTTCTGTCATCATATCTAGATGGGATGGTTTTTCAAGGTGAGCTTGATTGCTTGAATATATCCTTTCCAGCACCCGGGTGCTAAGTAGAAAAAATGGTAGGTAAGTGGCCGATTATCCTCCATTGGCACCCGGGTGAAAATATGGGCCAATTGTCTTTTATGTGAAAAGTCAATCATAACTCATTTTCATGGAGTCAAAATTTGCAAAAAAAGTGGTTCTGGATATAATTAACGTATAAACGCTGAAGCGACTAAACGACTAAGCGTCAAAACATTCAAAAAAACACCATCATTCAACATTCAAAATTAAGCATTTATCATTTATTTTAATCCCATGGCACAAACCTTTGATATAGAGCAAATCTTAGCTCTGATAGAGAAAAATCCCAATATCTCTGATCTTCATCTTTCCTGAGGAGAAAGTATTTCGTATAGGCTCAATGGAGAAATTATCAGAGAGGAAAAGGCAGGAAAATTGAGCAATGAATCTATGGAAATTATCTTGAGGCAATTATTTCAAGGGAATCCTCAGAGATTTGATAAATTTCTAGGAGATAAAGAAGCGGACTTTGCTTACATTTCTAAGAATTGAGTGCCTTATAGGATCAATGCTTTCTTTAAGACAGGAAGAATCGGAGTAGTCATGAGAAAGATCAATGCTATGGCGAAGAAGTTAGAAGAACTGATGTTCTCTGATATCGCTGATAGTGTGAAGAAAAATATTCTGGCTGCAAAGAAGGGACTCTACCTCGTCACGGGACCTACCGGATGTGGAAAATCTACCTCCCTCGTAGCGATGCTCGAATATCTAAACGAAACGAAAAATTCCAATCTGATCACGATAGAAGATCCGATAGAATTTATTTTCCAACCTCAGAAATGTATCGTCTCTCAAAGAGAGATCGGGCATGATACTCGATCATTTGCCAATGCGCTGAGGTCAGCCATGCGTGAAGATCCCAATATCATTTTCGTGGGAGAAATCCGTGATAGAGAGACAGCTGAATCTGTTTTGAGTTTAGCTGAAACCGGACATTTGGTTTTCTCTACCCTTCATACGAACTCTGCATCTAATACAGTAAATAGACTTATCTCTTTCTTCCCTCCTGAGATTCAATCCAGCATAGCTGAGAGATTGGCGGAATCTTTGATCGGTATCCAGTCGCAATTTTTGGTCAAGACTAAAGATGGTGCGAGTAGAGTAGGGATTTTTGAAGTGATGATCAATACAACCTCTGTGAAAAATAATATCAAAAAAAGAGAGATAGATCAGATAGATAGTATCATCGATACCTCTTCTTTGATCGGCATGATTACCTTGAAAAAGTATACTCAGAGATTGATCGATAAATGAATTATTGACCCGAGCGAAGTCGAAGGATTATTTGTAAACACCAGTCAGCCTGTATAATTTTATTTGGTTTATATGTAGCATGGACAATATCAGTGTATATGCATGAGGAGGCCAAACGAAGCATCTTTCTCGAAGAGAGATAGATAGTATGAAAAAAAATATGAAAAAAGTCCCTGTAATCCAATTGAAAGCAGAGGTATACCACAACAAAGAGGCTGTAGAGGCAGATGCTATCCTTGGGAAGATTACTCAACCTCATACGGCTGAACCCACCCAAGAACAAGTAACTTTAGACACTATAAAATTACCACGATATAAAAAGATTACACAACGATTTTATACGCATTTTAATTCCTTCTTCTAAGTCATGGCTAGTATCGATCTTATTAAAAAGTTTCTCCCTGAAGCATTACGAGAATCTGCGCAACAATTTACGATCGCTGATCAGTTTTTGGAGTCTATGCCTGACGTTATCGTCCTGATTTTAAATTCAAAATCTATGGATACAAAGGAAGAAAAACAATCTTGGTTCAATCTCCTCCCTATGATGAATCCAGAGCAGATGGCTAAGTTGAAAGATATTTTGACGAGAGAAAAACAGAAGCTAGAAGAGATAGAAAAAAAATATGAGCAAAAGAAAGAGGACATCAAGACTAAATACGTCCAACAATGGGAACAGGTCGGATACCAGCAAAAGATGACACAGATCAAACAACAAGAAACTACTACTCAGGAAAAAGATGAACAAGATGCTGATAATTTACTTAATCAAATTTAATTATGGCAAAATCTCTGTTGTACGGAAAAAAAATTTGTGCTGGCTTACTTTACGTTAGTCTTTCTCTTGGATGTTTATTTTTTCTTTTTGGTGGAGCTCACGCACAACAAGATCTTCTGGAAAATGCCTTCTATCCTGCTAAAACATATCAGACTATCGTAGATCTAGGGAATACCAAAAATGCTGTAGGGAATGAACTCCTTAGACAAAGTGTGGGAGTACAAAATAGTCTCGGATTGTGATGTTTCGTAAATAACCAAAGAGTGAGTGATAGTGAGTTGGATACTCAAATCTCTACATATGGATCATCACTGGATAGGCCATCTTTCTGTCAACAAATATTGTGATGAACATATAATGCGACCCTTGGCAATAACCTTACTACTACTCAAGCTCCTTTGATCGTAAGCATAGCCAAATGGATGCTGAGAATAACTATTGTCCTATCTATCACTATGGTCATCTTCAATGGTATCATGTATATCATAGAGGCCGCTAAAGGCGCTGAAGTGAAAGATACTGCAAAGAATCTATGATACATTGCTGGAGGTATTTTACTTGCACTTCTCAGTCTAGGCATCATCAATCTTATTACTTCGTTGACCGCTAGCTCCTTACAGACGACATGAACTAGCCAATGATGTTTTATCAATTGATCCTTACTTGTCTGAGACAATCTCAAAAAATATATTTGTGAAAATTCAAATTTCGGCACCTCTTATACATGAACTTGGGACGCTAATAGATTATTAAATAGATGTAATAGAAACGGCACCCGGACTGCCATCACAGATACTGAAATGACCAGTAAGTGTATTGAACTCTGATGAACATACCAACAATAGTTTTATATACTATTACTTATTGCTGATGTTAATTAAGAAATTTATTTATGGAATATTTTGTAGCTGCATAGGGCTTGCCACTTTTGGTGCTACATTTGCTTTGGTCATAGATGTGCCTCCCCAACAAGGACAACAAGACGTGATCGTGACCTGACCCACACAAATACAGTCAGATGAAGGTACTCTTTTTAGTACCATCCAACTTATCAATCAATACCTTCGATTTGCTATCGGGGTCATCTGTATGGGAGTGTTGGTGTATGGTGGAATAAATTTAGTTACTGCACAATGAGACGAGGCAAAAACCAAGAAGGCAAGCGGGTTATTGACCTGAGCGCTTATAGGGATCTTGATAGCTATTCTCTCTTATGCTGCGGTGAGGTTAATTGTAAATTTACTGACGTAAGATGGGTTGGGTGTTTTAC
Organism: uncultured bacterium; assembly: GCA_903918675.1. Lineage (GTDB taxonomy): Bacteria > Patescibacteriota > Gracilibacteria > Absconditabacterales > Absconditicoccaceae > CAJBLF01. The sequence continues at coordinate 410 of CAIXFE010000061.1, read as the reverse complement.
CTTTGAAACCAAAAGCAATATGATAATAGATTTAAATTTTAAGTATAACGACTATGGTAATATAGCCGTAATAAATCCTGATAATCCAGATATGGATCTTGCATTTCAAAAGGAAATTAAGGATAAAACAAACGCAGTAATCTTAATCACATTTGCTACATGAACTTTCCCTTTCGATGCGATACCAAAGATTAAAGAAACTATAGAAAGAGATATCCCTGTCTTTCTTTTGTCAAATGACCCTGGAGATACGCACGGGATTATGAGACTAAAATCTAGATTTTCCGCGAAGCTTGCTTCGCGTGTAGCAATGACTATAAGGTAGGTATGAAAAACGAGCTACATATTACAAAAGAACATAATGTAAGTTTGCTTCTCTATCACTTTGTATGTCCAGCAAAGTATAGAAG
>CAIXFE010000060.1 GCA_903918675.1 uncultured bacterium | reverse complement strand
TGAACGAATATCGTCGATAAATTTCTTGGCTTGAGCGACGGTATATCCTCTACACATTTTTTTGAGGATGAAGTCTGAACCTGATTGGAACGGGATATGGATGTGTGGACAGAGCTTATCTTCCGCTTCGTGGAGATGGAGTAATTCACGTGAATAAAAGGTAGGATACGGAGAAGTGTATCTCAACCGATGGAGTCCTTCCAGCTTTACTATCTCTTTCAAAATTTGGACAAAATCCGGGTGCTTATTCACGATCTGGCCAAGTAGAACAATTTCTTTCGCTCCATTTTTCAAATGAGTTTTCGCCTCATCGACAATTTGAGCGACAGGGAAATTTTTCTCCAATCCTCTCGCGTAAGGGACGATGCAGTATGAACAGAATTGATTACATCAGGTGGAGATAGGGATATATGCTGTGACGGAATGCTGAGCATTCATCGACGTATTGATCCCTTGAGGGATGATCTGTTCGTATTCATTGATGATCTCATGATCGTAGGTTATTTTATATCCAAGTTTTTCAAGGATGAGAGGGAGGAATCAGGTATCGTCAATTCTCCACATCAATTCAAGATTGGCGTAGGTTTTTTTTAATCTATGGAACATAGGATTGAAAGCATTGTTAATTGGAACGATGGAACGATGGGTGGTGGAACCCTCTTTGGTGGAGGACAAGCGATGGGTGCTTACTTCTTCTGTAGTGAGACCAGTGATTTCCGGAGTTTTAGATTCTATTGATCATAAGAAATTCCCCACCTTCAACCTTCAACTTTCAACCTTCAACTTTCAACTTCTCATGCCATGTTGTATCATACATCCTGTGATCCATATTTTCTGATTTTTTTTCAGCTCTTTTAATTTGCCAGTAATTTTATCTTCAGATTTTTGTCTGACGGAGCAAGTATCGAAAATTACAATATCAGCATCCTTAATATCTTCGGTATAGGAAAATCAGCAATTGAGCAAAATGGCCTTGATCCTTGCGCTATCGGCGTAATTCATCTGGCATCAGAATATCTGGATATTGAATTTCATGGAATCGAATTGCAGATTAAAAGGTTAAAAGGTTTCAAGATTACTATTTATTTTCTCCTCAGATGCAACAAAATCGAAAAAGGTGTTGTTTTCTGTGTGCAAATGATTATTTGTGCGATCACCGAAAACAAAATAACAAAAAAGAATAACAACATCTAAATTATTGAAAATGAACAAAACAAATGTTCCGGATGAAGTACGGAAAAGATTTAGAGAGGACGATGGATACTCTATTACTAAGCTCTCACAGAAGACGGCAGAAACATTCATCGGTGAACAATACCGTTCAGGTATTATTGTTGATGGTACCCGTTGGGAGGATTGGAATATCTTTTCTTTTGGGAAGGGGTATCAATTCTTCTATGTGGAGACTACTACGAGGAGTGCGATGATTATCCTTTACTGTAAAGTTGAATGGATGAACAATGAAACTACGCCTCGTATTGAGGTTCTGGTTTCGGGTTCAAAAATTCATGTGGAGAGCTTATTGTTCAAATCATCCAAATCTGTACTATCTATCTTAAAGGAGAGTATAAAACATCTCCCATCGCTGAGCTACTTATCTTGGGCATTCCCAGGAATGTTTAAGGTAGCCTCTTAACATTAACTTTTTAATAAAAAGCTCTCTCCTTCTTGGAAGAGTTTTTTTGTTTGCAAAAAAAATATGAAACACTAGAGTCATTATACCGAACTGCTTTCGAAATCCGTAATTGCTTCACTTCGTTCGTACTTACGGTTTCTCAAGTCGTCGGTATAACTCTCGCATCCAAAAAAACTTCATTTCATTGGTTTTTTTGGCGGTCGAGTATATATTTATTTTTCTCTCTCTAGATTATGATATATGTTGTCCTTTCATTTCTTGTGATCGTCGTCTCTGGATTTGCGCATTTCTTTCCCTGATATTATGTCTCTGAATTGGTGCTGAGCTTCTTGCCGTATGGGATATTGATCTGCTTCATCGGCTTAGTAACTTCGTTAATATTTGCGAGGAAACATCTGCGTGCTAGAAGATGATTGCAACGCAATCCGAAACGGTATCGATGATTTGGTGGCCTCTTTGCGGTATTTTTCGGGATTTTATTTTTGATGAATTCTTCTCAGTTTACTCATTTCTATCATAATGATTTGCCTGTAGCCCACTCCTCTACTGGGTCTCTGAAAATCTTGTTTGCCAACATCCACAAAGATAATACAGACTATACGTGAATAGAAAATATGATCGTCAAATATAATCCAGACTTACTTATGTTTGTAGAGTTTGCTGATCATCATTATACGCATCTCAAAGATTTTCTACAGAAAAATTATCCGTATGTAAACAGCACAACCCGATCCAAACAATTCGTCTGAAGTATGGTCTTCTCCAAATATAAGATAGAGAATTGGGCTGGAAATTTTCCTCAAGGGATGCGGAGGTATGGATATTTCTCAGTGACATTCGGTGGGCAACCTTATTATTTCTACCTTGTGCATACGAGTTCCCCTGATTCTGATGCGCATTTCGTGATGAGAAACGATCAGTTGCAGACCTTTCAAAAAGATTTTGCCTTACATGAAAAATCTAGAAGTGATGATAAAGTAGTGGTGGTCGGTGATTTCAATCTGACT
>CAIXFE010000059.1 GCA_903918675.1 uncultured bacterium | reverse complement strand
TGAAAACACATACAAGAATACATAGATGATTAGCTAGAACCGAGAAAGTTAAACTATGTTTTGAATTCTTATCACGTACGATAAAATAATCCACCCGTTTTTGTCTCTAAAAAACCCACCCCTTTTTGTCCACTATACCAAATTTTACACTCCAAGTAAATTACCGTTTATTCGGTCGATTGCAAGCAAATCTTGTTTTGAAAAAAAGCCCGTATCCACGGACCATTGTATAGTGGTTTCAATGTCTCATTGTTCCAGTGTTGCATTGTCCAACCCTCAACTCTCAACAGCCAAAGGCTTCCACTGGCCCACATCATAAGCCAAATATTTCATAAAAAAAGACGCATGCAATGCGTCTCTACAGGAGATCAGGGTGTGGGCCTCCACAGTCCGCCGTAGCGGACTATCTCTTTGACCAAGTGGGTGCTTTTCTAGCCTTCTTCAATCCTGGCTTTTTCCTTTCCTTGATCCTAGGATCTCTTTTGAGCAATCCGAAAGGCTTCAAGGTCAACCTCAGATCAGCATCATAACTGATCAATGCTCTTGCAAAACCAAGCTTGATAGCGTCAGCCTGACCAGCAATTCCTCATCCATTGATAGTGATCTCAGCATCAAATTTTTTGACACTATCGGATCATAAAGTAGAGAGAGGTAAGACAGCGGCATCAAACAGGTAAAGATTCCCACCGAAGTATTGTTGGAGAGTTTTACCTTCACCATTGGCTGTCTTGACGACAAAATTGCCGCTTCCTTTAGAGAAAAGTTTGACGATAGCAGTACTTTCTTTTCTTCTTCCTATTGCGTAGTAATATTCCTTGTTTGCCATTATTTATAAAGGTTAATAGGTTTAAAATGATCATATATGGTAGATGGTCAGATAACGATTTTAAATCTCTTCATTCTCTTGTCTCTAAGTTTGTTTTTGGTAATCATACCTCTAACGGCAGCTTCCAAAGCCCTTGTCGGGTTTTTCTTAAGAAGATCTCCGAGATTGATACTCTTCAAATTCCCTTTGTATCAGCTATAATTGTAATACATCTTTTCTGCTAGCTTCTTGCCTGTGACTCTGATCTTCTCAGCATTTTCTACTACTACGAAATCTCCGCAATCTCGGAAATCGCAGTAATATGCCTTATCTTTACCAAGCAATTTCTTGGCAATATCAGTAGCCAGTCTACCCAAGGTCTTCCCTGTAGCATCTACTTTGTACCATCTTCTTTGTTTGTCCATCTCTGTGGGCTTCACTCGAAGGGTTTTGTTGAGATCTTTTTTAGTAAATTCCATCGTGATTCATAAGCTAGTATAAAAACAGTGTATAGTGTAAGTTTATAGTTGATAGTGTCGGTATTTTTTAAAGTAATTTCAATAAGATTTTATCAGCAGCGTCTCCGACTCTGAAGCCCATTTTGTAATCGGCTACAAAACTTTTAGGAGCACCTTCTGCTTGATATCTAGGCAACCATTTCTCGATGACACTCTTGCCTTCAGCCTCTCCATAGATGACTGATTTTACAAATCTGATAGCTTCTCTCTTGGCATCCTTCACTTCTTTCTGCTTGTAGATGCGAAGCAACCTAGAGAAGAATGAATTTGCTTCAGACTTCAGTATCTTGGCTCTTTTCCCTGTCGTAGTTACTTTCCCATTTTTGATCAGACTGGTGAGTAATTGTCTCACGAAGATACTGGTCTTCTTATCTCAGGTACTGAGTTCAAGTAACTTATTGTTTTGATGTCTCATCTATCACTAATTATTAAATTAAAATACAATTATCCCAATAATGATTTATCGATATTGCCCAATGCACTATTGATCTCTTCTATAGCTTTTCTTCCTACTCCTTTCATCAAAAGCAATTCTCCTTTTTTCTTCTTCTCCAGATCTTCTACATAGAGAATATTGTTTTTGATAAGAGCATTTCTTGTCCTCTCACTCAAAGGAAGTGCATCGATAGGCATAGTTTTGACACTTGCTTCTTCATGATATTTTTCTTGAATCTTCTCGAGATCTTCCATATCGATCAAGAAAGATCTGTCGATATATATGGTATCAAAGACAAACAGCTTAGCATAAGAAGCCAATACTTCTCCAGCGAACATTACGATCTCTTTAGGCTCGATTTTATTAAATCCAGACTTGATCTCGAGGACCAAAAGATCTTTAGTCGATCCAGTGAAATCTTCGATCACTTCTTGGACATCGTACTTGATGTATTCTACCAATTTGAAATCATTGTCGATAAGAAGCATATTTACGTCAGTATCTTCATCCTTCTTGTCACGACTTCTAAGGTAATCTACACTATAATATCCATATCATTTTTCTATCCTGATATCAATATTCAATTCTACAGAAGGGTCAGTGATAGAGAATAAGTAGACATCTTCATTCAATAATTCAATACCGCTAGGGAGCTTGATATTGCTAGAACTATAGGTCCCGACGCCGGAGAATCTCTGAGATACTCGTTGTATATTTTCACTCCTTTCGTCCACTTTGAAACGAAGAGTTTTGAAATTGAGCATAATATTGATCACATTTTCTTTGACCCCATCGACCACGCAATACTCATGAGCCACTCCTTTAATTTTTAGCCCTGTGATAGCGCCTCACATACTATATCCCAATATTATTCTTCTCAATGCATTTCCCAACGTGTGACCAAATCATCTAGGGAGATACTTTACTTCAAATTTTGTCGTCTTGTCATCTACATTTGATACGATAATTTTTGGAGATCCTATAAGTTTTTGTATATCCAGCATGGAAAGAGATAAGAAGTTAAAAACCGATAATATATAAGCCTACGACTATACTCTAGCGTAGAACTCAATGACTTTCAAAAGATCTGCCGTGACTCCGATTTCTCACATTTTTGGCAATCCTAAGATCTCGATCGTATACGCGTTTTTATCTACTTTGATCCAAGAAGGTAATTTGTTTTTATTTTCAGATAATGTCTGTGCAAACAAAGGAGAACTTTTCAATTTTTCCTTAAGTGTAATCTTATCTCCTACATTGACGAATGTAGAAGGAATATTATGTTTGACTCCATTGAGTAGGAAGTGTGCATGATTGACCATCTGTCTTGCTTGCATGATCGTGCTTCCAAACCCAGCCCTCAAAACGATAGCATCCATCCTTCTTTCCAAGAATTGGAACAACGCTACATCATGAGTTACATCATTATTTTTGGAATGTTTACCAGCGATTTCTCTGACAAGTCTGACGAATTGTTTCTCTGAGAGGAGGTAAGATCTCTTGAGGACTTGTTTGTTTCTCAAAAGTTTTCCATACTCAGACGATCTCTGCATGCTTGCTCCATGTTGACCAGGAAGCGTTCTCTTTTTCTTGACTGCATATTTCTTTGCACCAAAAAGATCTACTTGTTCCCTTCTGCAGAGTTTAAACTTAGGTCAGGTGTATTTCATACAATGAATAATGAATAATTAAAAATGAATATTTATAGCTGGTTAGATGATTAGATGTTTAGCAGGTTAGGACTAAGCCCCTAAACCTCTAAGCACCTAATTCTATACTCTCTTTGGTCTTTCTCATTTACATCCTCCAAACTGTAGAGGAGTCGCTTCTTTAATGTATTTGATATCGATCAGTCAGATTTCGTTGATGGCTTTGAACACGCCATCTCTAGCCAATCCAGTTCACTTGAAAACCACCCCGATATCTTTCAAACCAAATCCTTGTGCTTCCTTCAGAATCTGTTTTGTAAGTAATTCAGCCGCATAGGGGGTACTTTTCTTGCTTCCTTTATATCACAATTTTCCAGTCCCGCTTCAGATGACTTTGTTCCCATTTTCATCGACAAGTGCGATGACGGTATTGTTATCTGTAGTGTGGACCTTCAAAATCCCGCTGTTGATCTTAATATCTCTCTTTTTCTTGGGAGCTGACTTTTCTTTAGCGGCAGTAGTTGCATTAGTAGCCATAGTTCTTTAGTAATTATAAATTAAAGTAAAGTAATAATATTATAGAGTTGGAAGGTTGGAACGTTGGAGGGTTGGAGAGTTATTCCTTCATACTCCCACATTCCCATATTCCAATGTTCCCACATTCTTACTATTTCTTCAAAACTGGTCTGACCTTAGCTCTTCCGAGAAGCTTCTTTGCAGTCCTAGCATTTTTTCTCGTGACTTGTCCTCTGACAGGCAATCCAACATTGTGTCTCATCCCTCTATAACATTTGATTTCCTTCAGCCTCTTGATGGCAAATGCGACCTCCCTTTTGAGATCGTTTTCCAAAACAAAAGTCCTCAATTCGTCTCAGATGCTTCTCTGTTGTTCTTCCGTAATATCTTTGACCTTAGTCATACGATCGATCTTGAGTTTTTGCAAAAGTTTATCTGATTTTTTGAGTCAGACACCGAAGATGGTAGTCAATCCGATCCAGATGGATTTGTTTTCTGGAAGGACATGTCACATTATTCTAAACATTACGAGTATATGATCATAAATATAAAAAGACTATCCTTGTCTAGCTTTATGCCTAGGATTTTTTTTGCAGGTTACATAGAGTATCCCTTTCCTTTTGATTATCTGGCAATGTAAGCACCTTTTTTTGAGCGAAGTTTTTACTTTCATTTTGACTAAAGGTAGGTATCTAAAAGATTATTTTTTGTAGTCATTGTATCTGAAGACAATACGTCATTGAGTCATATCATATTGATTGATCTCCACTTTGACCCGATCTCCAGGGATGATAGAGATATTAGACTGACTCATTCTTCATGATTTTTTGCAACGAACAGGCGTCCCCACATCTTTGAGGATGACTTTAAAATATCAGGCGGGCAATACTTCCAATACTTCACCATCCCATTCTAATATTCATTCTTTACCCATTCACTTGTACTTTTTTAACGAGTAAAACCGTCTGATCAGCTCTAAATCAGATCGTCCTCTGATATCTATTTTTTCTTTTGAACTTAAGTATCCTGACTTTGTCAGCCCTTTGATGGTTTACTATCTCTACCACGACTTCAGCTTTGGCGATGTAAGGAGTGCCAACGATGACCTTATCTCCTGCATCATCAAATGCCAAAAGTACTTTATCTAAGGTAACACTTGTCCCTGGCTCTTGATCAACATTGTCTACGATCAAAGTATCTCCTTCTTTCGCGATATGTTGATGTCCTTTATAGTCTACAACTGCGTACATTATGGAATTAAGAATTAAGAATTAAAAATTAAGAATGTTAGTGTATAGTTTATCCTTTGCAGGACAAGTAGTGTATAGTGCAGAGTGTCGGTGTTTTGTCATTTTTTTCTGCATTCTACACTCTGAACTCATGTTTAGACGATCTTTCATAATTGCGCCAAGGTATTGTATTTTTTCTTATTCTTTCTATATGCGCTAGAAACGATAGCTTTGAGTCTGATATATCTCTTCGCTCCAGGAAATTTGAATGAAACAAATTTTCTATACCATTTGGTATTGTAATGTTTCTGTTTCTTTGCCTTATCTAAAATATGTGAAGACCACAACTCCTTTTTGTAGAAAGAAATCATCCTTTCATTGGTGTTGAGATCTCATGTTCTCCAAATAGTAAACCCCATGAATAAAAAAAATTAATATAATAAAAAAATTCTTAGCCGAGTGAATATACAATTTTCACCTCAAAATGCAAGTCTTTTTTGAGTTTTTTGCACTTTTTTTGGTTGTTATAATGCTCGGAGCCCTGTGACTCGTTACACTCGCACAGGATAAACCGGAATCGAACAGGATGTCTTTATAAATATGCCCGGAGCCGGAATTGAACCGGCACGGCTTGCGCCGAGGGATTTTAAGTCCCTTGTGTCTACCATTTCACCACCCGGGCAAAAATTATTTGCCAATTTTCTTTAAGAATTCTTTTCAAACACCCGATTTTAAATATTTTTCCCTTAGTCTTGCGCTTGGTCTAGTTTTAAATATCTCTGTGAATATAAGTTCAAATGGAGCGTAGGGTCTGGTGGTTTGCTCCTTTCATCAGTTATGTTGCGATAGCCTTCTCTCAAGGTCGTTAGTGAGTCATACATAGATATAATTATGTTGCAAACTTTGTATAGCATATACGGTATACATGATAATAGGTATGAACATACAAAATATTTTTTAAGTCCCTTGTGCCTGCCTGCCGGTAGGCAGGTCTACCATTTCACCACCCGGGCGAGTGAATTAATTTTCAATTTCTAATTTTTCCTCTTCGAGGACAAGCAATTTCTAAAGAAGTTCCAAGGTCTAAGGTCCAAGGACTAAGCTCTAAGTTCTCCCATCTATTTTTTTGCTTTCTGTATCAGCTCCTTAAATTCTTGATAATATCATTCTAATTCTTGTTTACAGATATCTAAGGATAATGCATTATGTTTTTCTTCGATCTTCCCTTCCAATAAAGTCACAACTTCATTTACGTCGGCATTTCTTCACCCAAACAAAATAGTCGCTGCAAACATTCATCTGGGGTGTAAAAACCTATAACAATCTGCATTCGCACATATCTCAGCCTCTTTGCAAAAATAATTGTTTACTCCATGATGAGATTCTACGCAACTGATTATCTTATCGAAAGTATCCTTATCTATATCAAATGGTTGCAAAAACTCTTGAGCGGCTTCTGAACTTCTTTGAATGTGCTCAGTAACTTTTCATTCTTTAATACATTGTCCTATTTTCAAGTCCATCAATATCGTTCATAGCATCACGATGTCTTTGTCTGCGTCAAGCCTCTCTGCTAGTTCTTGCCCCTTCTCATTAGAAAGAAAAAAATGCTCAATCTTGGGACTGCCATAGAGAGCAATTTCTTTCAGAGCGTACTCCGTAGCCTGTGCAATGACCGAAGAAAAATCCATCCAATAAAGGTCAGATATAAATCTATTTAACTATCTCTTCGTATACCTTGTCAAAAACAGTAGGAAATGCTACAGCGATATTGGACATCACTTTTCTATCAAGTAAGATATCCTTATTTGTCATCTGTGCGATGAAGATGCTGTACTTGCTCCCTTTTTCTCTGATAACTGCAGAAAGTCTTTCGATCCAGAGTTTTCTGAAATCTCTCTTCTTTTCTTTTCTATTTTTGTAGGCATGTTGACCTTGTTTTACCAATGCCAATCTCACTTGCTTGTAGACTTTGCTCCTTCCGAGTCTAAATCCTTTTGCAAGTTTGATAAATTTTTTATGTCTTCTCTGTCTCTGAAGACCGTTTTTTACTCTAACCATTGTTAATTGCTATAAGGAAGTAAAGTTTTCATTTTTTTGGAATACCTAGAATCCAACTGTTTCCCGTAAGAATCAGCTTTGTTGCTCTTTCATTTGTTGGTGAGCAGGTGATTGTTCCCTGCCTTGCAGAAGGTCACTTTTTTATTTTTGGTCACTTTAAATCTCTTGAGTGCCCCAGAGTGACTTTTGAGTCATTTTCACATTGTCGCAATTATTTACTGAATAAAATGATACTGTAGCCATGAGCTTCTTGCTTGGGAGTCTCGTATTGTGCTTTCCCCACATCCAAGAGCTGATTTTTGATATTTACGAGTTTTTCGACTGCTTTAGCGGTATAAATTTTTTCTCTTCCTTTGAGCTTGATAGAGAATTTTACATTATGTTTCTCGACAAGGAATTCTTTAGCTTTTTTTATCTTGAGTGCGAGATCGTTTTCCCCGATAGCGTAGTTTAATTTGATCTCTTTCAATACTTTAGGTTTCTGTGTCTTCTTTTTTTCCTTCTCATCTTTGGACTTCTGATATTGGAATTTTCCATAATCCACCATCTTGGCTGTAGATACCATATTCTCATGATCATATCTGATCTGTACCAGATCTAATCACTTTTCCTGGGCGATTTCCAAAGCTCTTCTTCTAGGAAAAGTCCCTACATTTTTTCCTTCCTCATCTACGATAATGATGTTTGGGGCTTTGATCTGCTCATTTAAATAAACGAGCTGTACTCTGTCGCGGTTGGTAGATTGTTGGGGTCTTGTATCCATAGAATGGTAAAGGAGTAAAAGGAATTTACAGATGTACAAATTTTGAATTTCCAAAACAATTTTCAAATATTCAAATTTTTTTAATTTCGCTCCCGGCGGGACTCGAACCCGCGATCTCCACCGTGAGAGGGTGATGTCCTAAACCACTAGACGACGAGAGCACATCAACATCAGTTCCCGCGATCTGTCCGGCAGGCCGGACTGTCCTAAACCACTAGACGACGAGAGCAGGCAGGCTTACTAATTTCTAATTTTCAATTTTTGGTTTTCAATATCTCAATGCCTCAATTCTTCAATATTTTTATTTACCCCCAGTAGGAATCGAACCTACATTCTCAGCTTAGAAGGCTGGTGTTCTATCCATTGAACTATGGGAGCCTATGGCAGTGAATAGTTAAGAGTGAACAGTTAACAGTGAAGGTATTTTCTATACACAACCCATCCTACGCTGTTAGTTATCCACTATTAGTTGTTAGTTAATTTGGGGAGAGTAGGATTTGAACCTACGTAGCCGTGAGGCGTCAGATTTACAGTCTGATGCAATTGACCGCTCTGCCATCTCCCCATGAAGAGAGTTAAGAGTTTGTAGTTTATAGTGTATAGTTAAGATGTCTTTTTTATTTAACTCTGCATTCTACACTCTACACTCTGAATTCAATTTGGACCCTAGGGGATTCGAACCCCTCACCTCCTCGGTGCAAACGAGGCGCTCTACCAAATGAGCTAAGAGCCCATACGCATGGACAATAATTTTCATAAATTTTTAATTAGATTTGAGTCTACTCACCTGTCCGGCAAGCCGGACCGCTCTACCTTTACCCGCCTCTGGAGGGAAATGAGCTAAGGGCCCAGGTGGATTAATTTCCAATTTTTAATTTCTAATTTTCAATTTTTAATTTTCACTAGTAATGAACTACTTCACTGGGGTAAATCCCGAAGGCAAATTCACCGTAGGGCTGCTTGTAGGTATGACACCAAAAGCAATCAGCATGCCTATGATCATTAAGCCAAATCCCACAAGCAAATACCCATTTCTCGTGCCTCATAAGTTTTT
>CAIXFE010000058.1 GCA_903918675.1 uncultured bacterium | reverse complement strand
TCTCGCAAACAGCACTCTTCCCTTGCTTGGCTTTCCGGTGATGATACATTTCCCTTTCCCGCCTTGCGGGATTTCGCTATCGCTCACTTCCTCAACTTGATCGAAAGGAATACAGCGGACACTGGCTGAAGTTTCTTTCTGGATCTTGTCTGCTGTCTCTGCAGTACCATCTCGATGTGCAAGGACAAATCCTTGTTCTATTTTCTCTTTAAATTCTTCATAGGTATCGACTGTGAATGTATGAGCCTCTCTGAAATCCATATTCTTTTTGAGTAAGACGTTCTGCTTCTTGTACAGATATTTATCGAGATTGAGTTCTACTGCTTCTATTTTGATATTCTCTTTTTCTCCTGATCATCTCTTGTAGATCTCTAGAGTTCAATTCGCGATATCTTTGGGTCATACCGTGATCCTCAAGGGGACTCCTTTGAGCTCGTATTCATTAAATTTCCATCCAGGACTTCTATTGGCATCATCATCGAGCTTCCATCTGAGTTTGATTTGACCATTGAAATATTTGGAAGGGAAGGAGAGGGTAGTGGTCTCCAATACTTCTATCATAGGCTGGATATAGGTTTTGATCTGTGCTAATTCTTCATCATTTTTGAAGACAGGAACGATGACGACGTGAAGGGGAGCTATCGCAGGAGGTAAGATCAATCCGAGATCATCGGAATGTGCCATGATCAGTCCTCAGATCAATCTAGTAGATACTCCTCGAGAAGTAGCATAGACGTACTCTAATTCATTTTTTTCATTGGTAAATTTTACATCGAATGCTTTGGCAAAATTTTGTCAGAGATTGTGACTGGTCCCAGCTTGCAATGCTTTCCCATCTTGCATCATAGGCTCTACAGCATAACTGACTGTCGCACCAGCAAATTTATCGTGTTCTGGTTTAGGCCCGAGAACTGGAGAAATGGCCATGAAGTTGGTAGCGAAATCATTGTAGACATCCAGCATTTTCCTTGCTTCATCATCAGCTTCTTGTGCGCTCGCATGAGCAGTATGTCCTTCTTGCCGGAGAAATTCAGCTGTCCTGAGAAACATTCTCGTCCTCATTTCTCGTCTGACAATATTTGCTCGTTGGTTGATGAGCAGAGGAAGATCACGATATGAATGGATCCGATTTTTATAACTGTTCCAGATAATAGTTTCTGAAGTAGGACGGATGATCAGCTCTTCTTCAAGTTTTGCCTCGGGATCGACGACGATTCACTTTCCGTCGGGGTCATTCATGAGTCTATAATGAGTGACGACTGCGCATTCTTTGGCGAAGTGCTCTACATGCTGAGCCTCTTTATTCAGAAATGATTTAGGGATAAGAAGAGGGAAATAGGCATTGCTATGACCTGTCGCTTTAAACATTGCATCCAAGATATCTCTGATATTTTCCCAGAGAGCAAACCCATACGGTTTGATGACCATACATCATCTGACAGCAGAACTTTCTGCCAGTCCCGCTTCTTGGACAATTTGATTGTACCATTCACTGTAGTCTTCGGATCTGGGAGTTAATTTGGTCATGTTGCGTGGGCTATAGAATAAAGGTTAGTTGCTTCGATAACGTCGTCATTGGTTATTAGTTATTGGTTATTGGGTGGCTGATTCTTTTAATTTGTTTTTCACTGCACTTATAAAGTTATTTAATTTTTTTCAAAGAATATTTAGTTCTGAATCGATATTTTTATATGCATCTTCTGATACCAGTTTTCTATCATACATTAATCTCAATCGATACTTAGTTTCAAACAATGATCATCTAGAATTATAGTAGAATTTGGCTGAATCCAGATAATGAAATCTTCAGTATCATTCGGAGATATTGGCTCATATACTATCCATGGATCTGATATATTGGAGTCAGATAGCCTTTTTGGTCATATAGTCAAATGCGGCATATATTTCCCAAGATATTCTACTCAAAGATAATGCCATTTGATAAATTTCTAAAGTTTCTAGCGACTTGTCCATCTTTTCTACGTAATGATCTAAAATTTCAACATATCAACTCCCCAATACACCAATATACAAATACACCAATACACAGACACCTCAATTCCTTTCAACCCCAATTTTAGCAAACCCAAACATAATTTCAACCGCAATTCGTGAATTCAAAAAAAACCAACCCTTCGGTCAGTCTTTTTATAAATCGCAAATTGAAAATTGAAAATTAGAAATTAGAAATTATTATTTCCTCCTCATGAAAAATCCAGTGACGAATAAGATACCGATGACGATCAAAAGCATTCCTCCTATCATTCCTCTCAAGACATACAATCCTCGTACAAGGATAAGGATACCCAAGATGGTATAGATTTTTTCTTCTGTACTAGAAACATGCCATCGAGATCAGATTTTGCTTCCAAGTTCTTTCCCTTCGGCACTGACATTTTTGGCTTCTTTCTCGAATGTCTTAGCAAATGTTTTAACTTGCTTTTCCACAGTTCCAGCAACCGCTTTGCTGGCAGTTTTTTTTACAACTTTTTTTGCAGGCATTATTTTTATAGTAAAAAAATAAAGTGATTGAGGTCAATATAAGAATATTCTCATCTGTGTCAATGCGATCTTTTTTATGATTCGGAGGTAGTTTTTTTCTTCGGAAGAGTGAAAGTGAAAATTGTTCATGTTCAGTCAGGAGCGTTTTTATGTGAAATAGATCAATTTATTGTTTCCAAGAATGATTTGCATTCTCCTAGCCCAAGTCATGTTCATATTTCTCCATTCGATCATGGAGTAGTATTCCCTGGTTTATAAACATCAAAATCTGCAGGGATAGGATCTCACTCATTTCTAACAGAAAAAGTAATATCTCTTTCGGTCTCTTCCCCTCAGTCCAAGATAATAGTTCCTCATTTTCTAGTAAACTTAACGGCATTTTCTAGAAGATTTCTCATTACAATTTCAAAAACTTCTTTATGATTGAAAATATTATAGTTTTTAGAAATTTGATTTCTTATATGGATATCCTTTGTTTTGATAAGACCTAGCTGATTAGTGACCATGTCATTAGTTAGGTTAAAAGGACAAAAGTCTTCTGGTTCATAAAATAAGTCATCCTTAAACTTTGCATGAGATATTTTATCGATGGCTTCCGAAAGATCTTTCATGGAAGTCTTACTGAGATCAGAAAGCATCTCATCAGCATATGGCAAATATTCCTTTTGAGCACAAATCGAGAGGCCACTTTTTATCTGTCATGAGAGTTTTCGATAGGAATGAGCAATAGACTCGATATGACGATAAGATAAGTGTTTATCATTCGAAGATGATGAGAGAAGATCGCAAAATTCTTTCAAGAAATCGCATTGACGATTAGCTCATTTCAAAATATCATCTATCCGTACTGGGTCTATAATGTTGTCTTTTGTCGCTTGTTGGAAAGCCAAGCGTAATTGAGTACGCAATCTCCAGATTATTTTTAATAAATCTTTTTGATATATAGGAAAATTCTTTTCATCAAGATTTTGAAACTCGAGATTTTCGAATAGCGGGTTCTTTTCATAATTGTGTGGCTCAAGCAACAATTTAGTTTGCATAGCATTCTCGCTTTCAACCATAAGTCTATCATCTATATAATAAAACACTCTCAATTATATCCAAGAATCTTTTAATTGCAAAAATCGCGATTTCTCCTGAAATCAGAAGAAAATTTGTAAATTTTAAAATTTGAATATTATTTATAAAATTTAAAAATTCTTAAATTTGAATATTATTTCGGTAATTCGGAAAGTATTCGAATATTCGTAAATTACATCTTCACTTCCATCGAGCTCAGTGGCTGTTTGACTGCGATTTTATTCTTGGATCTAATGAAGAGGCCAAGTGAAATCACTCTTCTCACTGCAGTAATCTCATCCAATAATGCATGATTTACATATTGCTCACTAGAGATCGGCAAATGTTCCAAATGAACAGAGAGGGGAGAAGGGTTTCAAAGGTCTGAAAGGTTTGAAAGGGAATTCCCGTTTTTACCTTTGCCCCCTTCATTCCTTTGCACCCCATCCTTAAACCCCTGCAGCTTCAGATAAATATATTCTGCCAGAAATGGCGCAAACGGAGCGCAGAATTTCATATAGGTTTCTAGCACTTCGAACAAGGTGTGAAATGCCGACATCTTATCACTATCCATCCCTGATGCTCGGAATCTCCTTCTAGACCTCCTGATAAACCGATTATTCAATTTATCCACGAAACTCAAGACGACCTTTGCTCAGCCATCCAAAGCGTAGCCATCCATCTGCTTTTCTAGTTCCAAACCTACTTCATGCAGAGCTGCGAGGATCCATTTATCCAATTCGTTAGTAATAGGTAGTGTAGGAAGTTTGATGCATCATAATCTTCACAGAGGAAAATTTCCTAGAACTAATTCTTTGTCATAAAGATCACGCCGAAGAACTTGGAAAGTCGTATCATGTCAGACGATCAAAACTTTTTTTCCCTGTTCTTTCTCGATGATCTCTGTATAGGATTGCATCTCTTTGCCAGATCATCATGTCAGTCATTCAGCAAGGACTATCGGGATATCCTTCTCGGTATAATATTTCAAAAGTTGCTGAACTTTCTCGGCGGTCTCTTTGCATCTCACGAACCCAGAGGTATAGATAACGTCAGGATCAGTTCTCAAGACGGTTTCGATGAACGCAGGTTTCTCCATAGCCGCTAAAGCATCTTTATCTAATTTTGCATTTTCTGCTTGTCCATCTTTGAGCGCATGTCTCAAGAAATAAACATCTGATTGCGTAGAGACGAAATTATCTACCTTCGCGTAGGTCTCGAAAAAGTTGTAGGAATTGATGATCGCAGCAGTGAAGTCTTTATACACTTGATCTACTCATTTCTCTGAGAATCTCATGGGCTCAGCTCTGACCGCGGGTGATGCGAGCATATATAACCTATATGCATCAGTGCCATATTTATTGAAGAGATATTCGGGATCAGGATAATTGTTTAATCTTTTGGACATCTTCCTGCCATCTTCAGCGAGGACCAGACCATTGATGACGACATTATTGAAAGAATTATTCCCCATGACCGCATTACCGACGACATGCAATCCTCTAAATCGGCCTCTCGTCTGGTCCAATCACTCAATAATAAATTCAGCCGGATAGACGAACTTTGAATTTTCCACTGGCAACCTTCAACTCTCAACAGCCGAAGGCTTCAACCCTCAACTTTCAACTCCGGTATAATGAGCCTGCCCAAATGGCATCGATCATGACTCAAATCGGCAATCCATCACTTCAGGGACTCTTTTATAGGTCTTTCCGTCTTTGATGAATCGATAATTATCTACGTAAGGTTTGTGCAAATCTACTTCAGCCTTTCTCTCATTATCTCGATAATGGATTTGGATCTGGGTATTTTTAGGTGCGAAATCTTTTTTATGTTGGAAGTAATCAAAGGGTCTTATGGCTTTGATCATTGCGATGACAGAATCTTCGTGAGAGATAGAGAGGATTGTTTTCGTAGGAATTAACGCACTGATCTCGCGAACATAAGCTCCACACCTTGCAAAAACATCATCCATCGATTCTCACTTTGGGGAAAGCTTTTCAGCGGTTGGTCTGGTGGTAGTGAGATGGCTTGGCCACTTTTTATTTTGTTCTTCTGGGATAAGGATATCTGTGATTCTAAAATCTACATAGACTTTATCATGCAATTTATGCAAATTCTCAGCCTTGGGATCTTGTACGTAAGCTTGGATCTTTTCTTTGTCTCGAAGTTCTTGATAACGAATCTGGATTTCATCGTAAGCTTTTTTGATGGACGTAAGTTCAGTTTTTTTTATGAACGTTTGTAAATACGGATACGCCGTTTCCCAGGTTCTCGTGAGAGGGGACAGCACAACGACCACTTCATCAGTATGTAACTTTTTTAGATTCTCAGCAAGCTCTTGTACCTGCGCTAATCCTTGATCATCTAATGATAAGTTTCCATAACTATCATGCAGTCTGAAAGGATTGTAAAACGTCTCTCCATGCCTGATAAACATATGCTTCGTCAAATTTTTGGATCACGTCGTCGTCCATTGATACAACTCATCTAAATTTCCAACAATGATTCTATCGTCAGTTACGGGTTCCGAGTTACGAGTTACGAGTGTTTTATCTTTTTTACTCGTCACACGTCACGCCTCACTGGTCACTGCTTCCCATATCGGAAGCGGTGCTCATCGATATCTATTTCTACTCAAATTCCGATCTGGTGCAGAATTGAGGACATCGATAAATCTATTTTTTACAGACTCAGGGACAAATCAGATTTTTTCTGCGTTGGGTACCGTGATCTTCGTTAGTTCTGGTTCTTTGATAAACCGGCTCGTGACTGCCTTGGAGATCAATGGAGTTTCACATCTTCGACAATGAGGATAGGAGTGATTATATGATTTCTGTCCGATAAGTTTTTTTTCGTTTTTCAATCTTGTGATGACTTCTTTATTTGCCTCAAAGACACTCACTCATTTCCAGTCAGGGACTTCATCAGTAAATTCTCCATAATCGTTAACGGGCATAAAAAGCCGATTTTTAGCATCATCTCTGGGAAGTAATTGAGCTACTGCATCGAAATCTTCCATTCAGAATCCCGGCGCCATGTGGACGATTCCTGTACCATCCTCAGTGCTGACAAATTCGCCGGGGATGACTTTGAAAAATTGGTCCTTATATTTCTGATCGATTTTACTCTGATTGATAAAT
>CAIXFE010000057.1 GCA_903918675.1 uncultured bacterium | reverse complement strand
ATTTATCAATCAGAGTAAAATCGATCAGAAATATAAGGACCAATTTTTCAAAGTCATCCCCGGCGAATTTGTCAGCACTGAGGATGGTACAGGAATCGTCCACATGGCGCCGGGATTCTGAATGGAAGATTTCGATGCAGTGGCACAATTACTCCCCAGAGATGATGCTAAAAATTGGCTCTTTATGCCCGTAAACGATTATGGAGAATTCACTGATGAAGTGCCGGACCGGAAATGAATCAGTGTCTTCGAAGCAAATAAGGAAGTCATCACAAGACTGAAAAACGAAAAAAAACTTATCGGACAGAAATCATACAATCACTCCTATCCTCATTGTTGGAGATGTGAAACTCCATTGATCTCTAAGGCAGTCACGAGCCGGTTTATCAAAGAACCAGAACTGACGAAAATCACGGTACCCCACGCAGAAAAAATCTGATTTGTCCCTGAGTCTGTAAAAAATAGATTTATCGACGTCCTCAATTCAGCTCCAGATCGGAATTTGAGTAGAAATAGATATCGATGAGCGCCTCTCCCTATTCGGGAGGCAGTTACAGGGGACAAGGAGCAGGGAGCAAGGAACAGGAAGCAAAACAGTTACAAGGAGCAAGGAGCAGGAGACAAAAAACAGAAACCTGAAACTTGAAACCTGAAACCTGAAACCACCGACGATAAAATCATTATTGGAAATTTAGATGAGTTGTATCAATGGTCGCGTACATGATCCAAAAATTTGACGAAGCATATGTTTATCAGGCATGGAGAGACGTTTTACAATCCCTTCAGGATGCATGATAGTTATGGAAATTTATCATTGGATGATCAAGGATTGGAGCAGGTACAACTACTTGCAGAGGATTTAAAAAAGTTACATACTGATGAAGTGGTAGTTGTGCTGTCCCCTCTCACGAGAACCCGGGAAACAGCATACCCTTACTTACAAACGTTTCTAAAAAAAGCAGAAGTCGAAGCGATTAAAAAACAATATTTTGAACTTCAAATACAGTATCAACACCTTCGAGATAAGAAAGAAATCCAAGCATATGTACAAAATCCAAAAGCGGAAAATTTACATAAATTGCATGAAAAAGTGTATATGGATTTTAGAATTACTGATATCCTTATCCCAGAAGAACAGAATAAAGTCTGGCCGAGTCATTTAACTACAACGAGACCAACTTCTGAAAAACTTTCTTCACTAGGAGAATCGATGGACGATATTTTCGCAAGATGTGGAGCGTATGTTCGTGAGATTAGCGCGTTACTTCCTACGAAAACAGTCCTCTCTATCTCTCACGAAGATTCTGTCATCGCAATGATCAAAGCCATAAGACCATTTGATTACTTCCAGCATAAAAAAGATTTTGCACCTAAAAATACTCAGATCCAAATCCATTATCGAGATAATGATAGAAAAGCTGAAGTCGATTTACATAAACCTTACGTAGATAATTACCGATTTATCAAAGATGGGAAGACGTATAAAAGAGTCACTGAGGTGATGGATTGCCGATTTGAGTCATGATCAATGCCATTTGGGCAGGCGCATTATACAGGAGGTAGTGACGCGTGACGTGTGACTAGTGACGAGAATAAAGCACTAGATACTCGTGACTCGAAACTCGTAACGGGAGGGCAAAAGCCCTTCGTCTATCCGGCGGAATTTATCATTGAATGATTAGACCAGACGAGAGGGCGATTTAGAGGATTGCACGTCGTAGGTAATGCTGTCATGGGAAATAATTCATTTAATAATGTCGTCATCAATGGACTGATCCTCGCAGAAGATGGCAGGAAAATGTCCAAGAGTCTCAATAATTATCCCGATCCCCAATACATCTTCGATAGATATGGTACTGATGCATATAGATTGTATTTACTCGCATCGCCTGCAGTGAGAGCTGAGCCGATGAGATTCTCAGAGAAATGAGTCGATCAAGTGTACAAAGACTTCACTGCTGCGATCATCAATTCCTACAACTTTTTTGAGACCTACGCGAAGGTAGATAATTTCGTCAGTATACAGTCAGAAATTTATTTTTTAAGACATGGGAAAGCTACCGGTCAACAACCTGATGCTACGCTTATGCAGGAAGCGCTAGATGCTATGGAGGGCAATGAATTCATTCAACGTGTCCTAAGAATAAACCCTGATGTGATCTATACTTCTCCTTTTGTCAGGACACTCACAACTGCGAAAAGAGTTCAGGAGATTTTGAAAATATATAGAGATAAAGACATTGAGATCATCCAGGATGACTGACTTGCTACTCTTTCTGGCAATGAGATAAGGACGTACAAAACTATCTGTGAAGCAACTGCCGGCAAAAAAGTTTTGCTCGTATCACATAATCCTGTATTTGATATCCTACGATCACATTTATATGAGAGTGGCAACACACATACTACTACGATGGGAAAATTAGATTTTATCAAGCTTCCTACACTTCCTATCAGTAATGAATTGGATAAATGGATTCTCGCCGCATTGCATGAAGTTGGGTTAGAACTAGAAAAACAGATGGATGGCTACGCTTTGGATGGCTGAGCAAAGGTCGTCTTGAGTTTCGTGGATAAATTGAATAACTGGTTTATCAGAAGATCCAGAAGAAGATTCCGAGCATCAGGGATGGATAGTGATAAGATGTCTGCATTTCATACCTTGTTCGAAGTACTAGAAACCTATATGAAATTTTGCGCTCCATTCGCCCCATTTCTCGCAGAGTATATTTATTTGAAGCTACAAGGATTTAAAGCAGTAAAGGATGAAAGTACAATTTCTGTTCATTTGGAACACTTGCCGATCTCTAGTGAACAATATATCAATCGTACATTATTGGATGAGATTACCGCGGTGAGAAGGGTGATTTCACTTGGCTTATTCATTAGGTCTAAGAATAAAATCGCCGTCAAGCAGCCACTGAGCTCGATGGAAGTGAAGATGTAATTTACGAATATTCGAATACTTTCCGAATTACCGAAATAATATTCAAATTTAAGAATTTTTAAATTTTATAAATAATATTCAAATTT
>CAIXFE010000056.1 GCA_903918675.1 uncultured bacterium | reverse complement strand
TTGAAGAGGCAATCACACGAGAAGAAAAACTAAAAGTGATCGGGACCTATATCGAAGACGAAAATTCTGCTAAATCCGATTATACACAAACAATCGAATATGATAGCGTCAATGGAATCAAAACCTATGTTTTGACGTGAACATATGTCAAAGATACCCTATTCCCAAATATTACTAAAACAACCGTAGTCGGAGACTATATAGAAGAATGATACCCAGAAAAAGAGTAAAAAATATTTCCTCACATAATAAAAATCCCGGCCAGCGCTAGGATTTTTTTGTTATTGTTTACATAAGATTCCGGCCGCATGCTTCGCAAATAACGCCGGAATGACGATGGCTCCGCCGACTATGCGAAGCTCTTTGCAAATCTCAAATCTCCATTAGTAAAATATCTAATATCTTTAATTCCATAACGAATTGCTGCTAATCTACTAATCCCAATACCAAAGGCGAAACCTGACCGTTCGTCAGAATCAACTCCTGCGACTTTGAGGACATTAGGATGTACCATGCCTGCGCCAAGCAATTCTATCCACTTGGACAGTTCTTTTTTGCCAGTAGCTGGATCATATATTTCATATCTTGCATCTATCTCGAAACCTGGCTCCACAAATGGGAAATATCCTGGTCTCATTCTCGTTTCCACTTTTTTGTGCAACAATGCAGAGAGTAATTTCTCCATCATATCTTTGAAATGAGCTACACTAAGCCCTTTATCTACGACAATCCCTTCGAGCTGGTAAAACATGACATCGTGGTGAGCATCCATATTTTCGTATCTATATACTCTACTAGGTACGACCGCCTTGAGTGGCAAACCGTGCTTCTGAATAAGATAATTTTGCATAGAAGAGGTATGTGTTCTGAGAATGAAGTTCTCTCCAGACGGATCTTTGTCCTGGAGGTAAATCGTGTCGTGCATTTCTGTCGCGGGGTGAGTCAGAGGAATATTTACCGATTCAAAATTTTCAAACTTAGTAACCACCTCTGTACCATATTCTATGATAAAGCCCAGTGATTTACAGATTTCTTCCGCATCTCTTCTGACATTAGCGAGAAGGGAATAACTCCCTTGCTCTGAATCAGCTGTTTCTAGGCTACTATCTACGATATCAGCATTGAGCTGGGCGTTGATTTGATCTGCACTGAGCGCTCTTTGTGTGGATTCATAAGCCTCTGTGACCTGAGTTTTGACCTGAGTAAGCTCTTGCCCAAGCGATTTCTTCTCTTCTGGACTGAGAGATCCCATAGCTTTAAATGCTAGCGTAATGCTGCCACTTTTGCCCAAGTATGTCTGAAAAAACAAGTCTAATTGTTCTAAATTAGCTACTTTCGCTAGTTCTACCTTGATTGCTTTAATGTCGAACATTTTTATACATACATTATATGATTAAAACAATATGGATGGAATCTGGAATCGGGAAGCTGGAATCGGGCCGGCCTGATAAACCAATTCCTGATAAACCGATAAACTAATCTACCAATAAGCAAATAGCCCAGCTTTTCAAGCCATTTCTACTGATTTTTGTCTATTTTTGACGATTTACATCCATTTGGCTAATTTTGTCAATCTCAATGAACGAAATGGGAGAGATTTTTTTGCATTATAGGGACGCCAGAGCTATAATTGAATTGTCAAAGAAAGAACTTTATTCTCTACATATATATATTGATGGCACATAATGAGGCCTTACTTACTATCAATGATCTTACTCGATGATATCCAGAAAGTGCGGATAAACTTTTTGAGCATTTCAGTTTTACGCTGATGCAGGGAGATTTTCATGTGTTGATGGGTAAGTCGGGAACTGGGAAAACCACCTTAGTCAAATTTATCACGGGAGAACTACATGCTCCTCATGGGACACTTCATTATAGGGCAGAAGATATTGCGAGATTCACAGAAATCGATATGGAGAAGTATAGAAAAAAGATATGAATTATTTTCCAAGATTATAGATTATTTGAACAAGAAACCGTCAGAGAAAATATCGGATATCCCTTGAAAATTTATGGACTCGGAGAAACAATTATTCAGACTAAAGTTGATGCGATTATAGCAAAATTAAATTTTCGCAAAATTATGGATATGCCTGTTAGCTTCTTAAGCGCAGGCGAGAAGCAGAAAGTCTGCCTAGCAAGGGCACTTGTTCATGATCCAGAATTTATCATTGCTGATGAACCCACGGGAAATCTTGATCGAGAACACACACAGGAAGTTGCAGATATGCTGCAACCTCTGGTCCGACCTGTCCGGTGTCGCCGTCAGTCGCTCGCTCGCCGCAGATGATGAGATCGTATTCGCCGAGCTTCCTTATGGCTTCCGCGAGCACATAGCTT
>CAIXFE010000055.1 GCA_903918675.1 uncultured bacterium | reverse complement strand
CTGGATTATGCTCCAGCATGATATCTCTGCAGAATTTCTTTTCGGGATCGTCAAAAGAGCAAGAAAATATGGATTATGAGTCACTACCGTTTCTCAAGATATCGAAGACTTTGTCAGGAGTCCTTATGGCAAGCCTATTATCTCCAACTCCGCATTACAGATACTTCTCAGACAATCCACGATATCAATCAAAGCACTGAATGATTTGCTCTGACTTTCCGAAGCTGAGCAGAGAAAATTAGTCGCATGTAATACGGGTGAGTGACTGATATTTGCTGGCAATCAGCATGTAGAAGTAAAGATCCTTGCTTCACCCGATGAGAAAGAATTTATCACGACGGACGTCTGAAAATAAATGAAGAATTAAGGATTAAGAATGAAGAATTATTTAATAAGAGACTTCCTAATCCTTAACCCTTAATAAGCAAAGCTCTTAATTCTTAATCCCTTTTTATTCCATGGTCGATGTAGAAAAAACAGATAGTAATAAGACTCCCCTAGCTTTAGCAGCGCTAATGTTTTTTTCTCCATTTATCCAACATGGTCTCACAAGCGGATCTTTTAGCATGAATGAACAAGAAAAAGATTTCGTTTCAGGATATGTGAAATTGGGATATCTCAACCTCCTTTTTCTCCTTATCGCTGTAGGGACGGGCGTAGGGAATTATTTGGCGAACTCTCACCTGCTAGAGATCATCTCTACGATAAGCATCGGTATTCTCCTTATCTTTTTACTCATCGGGACGATCTGTATCCTCGCAAATATCTCTCTCCATATCCAGAAAAGTTTCCAGATCGACTATTATGATATCGGAGACAATAGACAGCATGTCATTTTGAAATATCTTCCTTTGTACAATGTGTACCTTCGGTACAAATTACATGCTTTCGGAGCGCCCAATCGATGGCTCAAGGAATCGCTTCTACGATGGACGATCGCAATTGTTTTGATGTTCACTACGAGTCCTTATCTCGTAGGTACCCGGATCGTTTTACTGATCTTGAGAGTGGCGACACTGATGGGAGGCATAGATTTTCTCCACATCGAAGCAAAAAAACAGATCAATTACTTATTTGAAAAAAATCCTGAAGAGCTTCGATGATATATTACGTGATCACTGATCTATCTCTGACGTGCCATAAAAAATATTTTTCGCAAGATCTCGATCCCTGTCAGCCTCCCGTCTTGTATCCATGAAGAACAGATAGTATATGGATATCTTTATAATATCCCTGAAACTCCAAGTATCCGGGTTGAATATCTGATAGGTCTCGGGCTAGGAATCTGATATTGCTTGCTCGTTCGTCCCGATTTCACTGCATGGATAACATATATCCCGCTCGTCTTGATCGTCGGAAGATATTTGATCATGGTCTTTGCATGGAAACATTTACCCAATCTGCCACTTGCAAGAGAGATTAGATTGCTGCTTACCTTACTTATTATACAACCGTTCCGCTTTTTATTTACCAGACATCACCACGATGCAGTATAAAGGACAGAGACTCACCACCTTACGTCGATGAAAAATCTTATCCGTCATGATAGGTCTGTTTTTGTGATTTGGTATCATGTCTGTCTATGCGCAAAACTGTACGCAATGGTCTGGAGGTACGATCAACAGCGGGCAGACTGTGTACGGATATTCTACGATCCTACGATCTAATACAGGACAAAATTATTGAAGTGGATGCTCCCCTTTTTCTGGTGCATTGACCTGTAGTAATGGATTGATCCAAGGGAACTATCAATATTATAAGTATACTATCAATCAATGTTCTGCGGGGACGCCTCATTCATGTTATTTTACTTGAGGGAATGGACTACTGCAGACG
>CAIXFE010000054.1 GCA_903918675.1 uncultured bacterium | reverse complement strand
TAATTGTCCATGGAAGTTTTGTAATTGACATTGTCCCATGCGTGCCTAGAGTCTTCACAGCCCTTCATCATATAGCAGTCATAACAGCGATTACAATCGATCAATTCATTTCCCACGCAGAGTTCGGAGTTCATATTATCTAGATCCTTGCAAATGATCGGCCCATTGACCACTCTGAAAAATTCTTCTTTCAGTGCAGTGAATTTTTTGGGATCGGAAGTGATTTCATCGACCTTTTTCTGATACTCTTCTTTTGGATATTGTTTGTTGCCGATATAATAATTTGCATTGACGAGATTACTACAGAGCAGACAATTGGCACATCCTGTACAGGCTCGTAAGAATGCGCTCGTATGCGTATTGTTGCAGTTGTATAAATATTTTCCATTTTGGCATTTGTTGCACTGAAAGCATTCGTATAAATTTTCTGATTCTTTCACTTGATAGCAATCTACACAATTGGTAGATCTGTTGCCTCTGTAGCAGTACATTAAATTTTCTGAATAATGCGTACGGAAGGATAGATAGCAATTTTTGCTATCGCCGGTATCGTTGGTATAGTCGCAATTTTCAGAATTTTGGATACTCGTCGCCATCTTGGGTACCGCGAGATCCAATTCTTTGTATTGCTCAAAAAACGATCTCGTAAGATCTACATCTCTCCCATAACTCTTGGGATCTCGATTGTCTCCTCGCCACTCCTTTTGATCGTAGACTTTATATGGCTTATCCGGTGAGTATGTGGTAATGATATCCTTCCCTGTAAGATCACATTTTCTTCTATATAAATTTCTTTCATTTCTCCAAGCGAGCCTCCTCTGCTGACGACAGTCAGGACATAATGTAGGCGTAGGAATATCATATCTCACTCCACCGATCGTGGGAGACACTCTGGTATAGAATTCCCTATCTACATCCATGATATCGAAGGATGACTGGCATTGCTTACAGGTTTTGGTTTCGATTACTTGTTCGTTCATTACAGATAGTAAAATCATTTAAAGACTTGCCTAACGCTCTGCGCCAAAAGTAGCTTAATGCTGCGCGCCAAAAGTAGCCTGGCCATTTTTCAGCTATTTTCGTCTATTTTCGTCCAATTCTATCAATACACTTCCTTATTATAACATTGTTCACAATACACAATTTCTGGTCTCTGGGGACTATATGAAGTTGCCAATGAAATTCAACACTTTGCACAATTTCTTTCCCATAATTTTCTAGGATTTCTTTTATGCATCCTCTCAATATGCCTTTGGTCAGGGTGTTTCAATGGGAGTGGAAGATGGCGCTTGATATAAAAAGCTAATTCTGGCTTGATAATTTTATATGGCCTGCCTGTCACTTCGCATTTCAAGACGCTATTAATCAGATCGTCCTTATTTTTATTTGCCAATTCATCTCAGACCACTTTTTCATCATATTGTTCAATAGATAAAGGGACATATACCGAAGACTGAAAATTTCTATCGTCTTCATCTTTCCATTTCCATCACTGGGATAAGACTTGCTCTTTCGTAAGGGGGAAATATTCTTGAGCGATCGTTTCATTGTATGCAAAGGGAGAAATCGCGATAGGGAAATATTCTCCTCGTTCTCAAGTCTTCTTCATATGTTCAATGATCTTAGGGACGAGCGCTTCATATTCGTCCTTCGTATATTGTTTATTGAAGATACAGTAATGCTTATTTTTCAGCCCCACACAGCCAAAAAGATTGTCGCAATTGTTTACACAGAGCACGCAATATAATGAATCATTGGGTCCATGATTGATCCATAACATAAATTTACTATTGTACATATCGACCCCTGACATCACCTCATAACAATTCTGCACATCTATGAAAGCATAGGCATCCATTACGTTTTTATCCTTCTCCCCATACACGACATGCTTACAATCTTCCAATGCGTCAAAGCAATCAAATGCGTCCGTAGTATGTTTACTATTGTACACGAAATCCCCGCTGCACTGTTCAGCATTTAGAATGTGCGCGGCTAAGGTGGGTTGGGTCAAACTAAATTGCTGAAGCTTTTCTTTGATCTCCTGGATTTTCTGTGCGTCTCGCGTTCAGAGTTCTTGGATTTTTTTCTGGTAGTCTTCTGGAGATAATTGCTCGTTGAAAAAACAATGATGCTGATTCCTCAGATTGACACAGCCGAAGCAATACTGGCACTGCTCGCAGTCCAAGCAGAAATGACAGTCGTTACAATTTTTACATCTCTGAGAAAAGAAGCACTGATACACGGTTCTGCAGTCGATACATTCATAGGACTGCTGCGCCCCGAAAGTAAAAGTACAATCGATACAATGTTGTAAATTATCAGAGAGATAGCTATGAAAACTGTCTTCACTATGGTCGGTATTGAAGAGCATGTAACAATTTTTATTTTGATAACAGCAATGCGTATAGCTAGAATTTTCACTTTCCCAATTTCGTAAATTGACCATGGGGACCTCGAGCATCAATTCGTTCATTTGTTGAAAAAAAGGCTTCGAGAAGTCAAAATCTCTCCCATAGTCCATCCCATCCCGACTATCACTTCGTCGAGAAGAATGATTGTAGACCTTGCCTGGATAATCGGGCGAATAAATCGAAATGATATCTTCACCTGTAGCATCACATTTCCTTCTATATAATTTTCTTTCATTGCGAAAAGCAAATCTTCTTTGCTGTCTGCATTGAGGACACCATGTCGGACTAGGAATCTGGATTTTCTTTCATGCGAATACTGGAGAAATCTTATCAAGGGATTCTCTGTCCTTATCGGTGATGGTGAAGGAGGTTCAACATCGTTTACATTGTTTCGTTTCGATGATTTTTTCAGGCATTGAATTGGTTTAGAATGTTAAAATGTTTGAAATGTTAATATGTTGGTTTAGAATGCTTTTAGGTTTGTAATCATATTCCCCCTTTAAACCATCATCCCGTTAACCAACTTTTTAACCTTTTAACCCGTTAACTTGTAACCGATTTTATCCATACACTTCCCTATTATAACATTGTTCACAATAAACCAATTCCTTTCTCTCAGGGGCATAACTCGTCTCAATCTCGACTCCACATTTCATACATTTACGATCTCGAAGTTTTCTGGGATTTCTTTTGTTCATTCTCTCCATATGTCTGGCATCGGGATGTTTGGTCGGGATGGGGAGATGATTTTTGATGTAAAAATCCAGTTCTTGAGCAATGATCCTAAATGGTTTTCCGCTGATTTTACATTTCAAAATGCCTTGGGAAATTTCGTCTTTATTTTTCTCTGCAATCTCTTTGCCAATAATTTTCTCATCGTACTGATCGATCGAAAGAGGCACATACACAGGGCCTGAAAAGATTTTTTCTTCTTCGTCCTTCCACTGATATCCTTGCGCAATTGCTTCCTCTTTGGTAAGAGGGAAATACTCCATCACTTCTGTCTCATTGTACGCAAAGGGGCTTACGAATACGGGGAAAAACTCTCCCCACGTTCACTGAGCAATCAAGCTGTCGATAATCTTGCCGACCTCTGTCTCATATTCAGCTTTTGTGTACTGCTTATTTAAGATACAATAAGATTTATCTCTCAGCCCCACGCAACCGAAACAATCCTGGCATCAGACACATTTGATACAATAGGCGATATTGGTCGCATTGGAACAGTGGAAACAGCACATCGATCCATACATTTCTGGTGATGAGATGATGTTGTATGATCGTTGTCCGCCGGCCACGCCCATATAGGAGAGATCATAACTATTGTTCCCATTGTCGCAGGTGTAAATATATTTACAGTCTTCAGAATTTTTGAGATCGAAAGAATGTGCTACATCACGACAGTTGTACATGTAATTCCCGCTTGATTCCTCATTATTCAGTCCTTCAAAATATTTGAAAGGGATCTTTTGTTTGATGATCTTAATTTTATTTCTAATGATTTCTGTAGTTTCAGAAGTGAGTGGAAGATATTTTTTGATCTCCTCTTCATAGTCTTCCTTGGTATATTTCTTATTGAAGATGCTATATTGCTGATTGTTTTCTCCGACGCATCCAAAACACTTCTGACAATTGCTGCAATTGAGCAGAAATCGAGAATCAGAGCAGGACTGGCAATTCTGGCCATATTTAAGATTGAAACAATTGTAGCAATCGATGGATTCGTACGTCTGTTCACAACTGTATAAGTAGGTGCCATCGATACAATTATTACACTTCCACACGATATTTCCAAAGAGACAATCTTCTGAATTTACTGCTCAGCTCAGGAGATAACAATTTTTACTACTCATGCTGATGTGACAGTAATCACAATTGACGCAATTCGTAGACCAAATCGCTGAGTCTGGGACATCTATGCTCAGCTGGTAAAACTGCTCAAAGAAGGGCGTCTTTTCATCAAACATTCTCCCATATTCCAAAGGATCCCATTGATCACTTCGTCGGATGGCATCATCATAGACCTTGTAAGGAGAACTCGCATCATGGATAGCAATAATATCTTTCCCAGTAGCATCGCACTTTCTGCGATACAATTTCCTGGTATTTCTAAACATCAATCTCCTCTGTTGACGACAATCAGGACAAAGTGATGGCGATGGAATCGCATATTTTTTCCCCGCAAAAGTCGGAGAAATTTTATCGTAAAATGCGATATCCTTATCGGTGGTATCGAAGGATGTTCAACATTGGTTACATAGTTTGATCTCGATTATGGTTTCCATAAGAGTACGGAATAATTAAAATTGGGATTTCTATTGCACATCATAACAATGGCTTCTATACGTATCTCTTGACTTTTTTCAATGGATGATTATATATAACTGTGATGATAAAATCACAACATAGGCAGTTTATCCTTTCATTAGGCCAATGAACCTCTTACAATTCTTTCAGAAATTAGGCTTCACAAGCAAAGAAGCAGAGATTTTTCTGACGCTCTACAAGCTGTGAACTAAGCCGGCTTCTACTATTGCCAGGCATCTGAATATCGAAAGGACTAACGTCTACAAGACCTTGTTAAAAATGGCTCAAGAAAATATTGTCTCAGAGACTATGGTCAATGGAGTCAAACATTTTTTCGTGCCTGATGCTTCTGTACTCAAGAGATATATGACCAATAGGATAGAAGAATTACAGAAGCTTGAAGATAATTTTGTGGCTATAGAAACTGAGCTTTCACAATATGATAAAAATAAGTATTCAAGCATCCCCAAGATCAGTATCTTCGATGGAATCGATGGAGTGAGGAATCTCTATACCGATATCTATGAGACGGTCGTAGCAAATAAATATTTCGTCATCAAATTTTTCGCTTCCAATACTTTTGAATCGCAGATCAGCGTCAACACGACGATCAAGGATTACTATCAAGATATTTTTGCTAAATTACAGAAAAAAAAAGTTACCATCGATGCCTATCTCGGTAACGGAATCCTTATCATGGAACAGGTTGCGAGGACTACAAATATACAGAATCTGAATCAGCTTCCCGCTGGGAATTCAGCTATCAATATTTTCGTAGTCGGAAGGAGCGTGTATATCGTGATCTATAAAGATGTCCCCTTTGGATTGAAATTAGAAAGTGAAGATCTAGCTAATGTGATGCACTTTTTGTTTGAGAAATTGAAAGTAGAATAGTGAAGAAAATGAACAATTAAAAATTAACAATGCGAAGTCCAGCTCAGCTGGGAATAATGAAGGAGTTTTTTTTGTATTGCGTCTTTGAGAGCCCACCTTCGTGGATAAAGGACGGGGTGAGGTCAAGCGCTTTATCAGTACACTTCTTTGTTGTAACAATTTTCGCAATAGACAATCTCTGGTCTTTCTGGACTGTAGCTCGTCTTAATATCTGCTCAGCATTTCATACATTTTCTATCTCGAAGTTTTCTAGGATTACGAAGTGACATCCTCTCTTTGCGCCTCTGATCAGGATGTCTGTGAGGCAAGGGGATGTTGTGTGTGCGATAAAATTCTAATTCCTGCTTAACGATCCTAAACGGCTTTCCAGTCACCTCACAAACAATTGCTTGGTCTAGAATCTGGTTAGAGACTTTCTGAATATCATCAGGGAGTTCATTTGCTTTCAAGGTTTTTTCTACTTGGGGGAAGGGGGTCTCGTAATCGTTTCGATTGAAACCCTTTTTCAATGCCTCTTCCTTCGTCAAAGGAGCATCCTCCATAGCAACCGTTTCATTGTATCAGAAAGGCGAAACGTGAGATGGGAAAAACTCTCACCGACTGGATCCTGCCCCGTCTTCAGCGGAGTCAGACATCATTTTTTCTATAATCTGTGGAACTAATTTTTCGTATTCTTCTTTCGAATACTGTCTATTGAGGACGCAATATTCCTTATTGCGAAGTCAGACACATCCAAAACAATTCGTACATGAGAAACAGGAGAAGCAATAATTCATATAGGAAGAGCTTCGACATATCGCCACGAAACTATTGTGTTGTGCGCCGATACCGCAGTTGATTGCTTCATAAATCAGCTCTGCATCACGCCCCACCGTGCTTCCGTCCATGACGAATTTTGCATTTCTCCGGACATGTTCTCCATATTTACATTCTTCAACATCGTATCCATCGCTACAAAAGGAGCAATTCTTGGCATTGTTGAGGTAATCTCCAGTAGTATTTTCTACATGCGTGAGATGAGCAAATTTCTTGGGCAATTGGAGATCAAGCATATGGAATTTTTCTCTCGCATCTCTGAGGTTATTGCAGATATTCCCTGTATATAATTCTTTGATAAATTTTTCGTATTCCTCTTTGGAAACTTGTTGATTATACACACAATAACTTTTATTTACCAAATTACTGCAACCGAAACAATAGGAACAACCTAGGCAATCTCTGAGGAACATGCTATTGGCACACTTCTGAGAATCTTGGATTCGAGCAGTATTGTAGCAAAATTTACAGTTATGCGTCTCATAGCAATGCTCGCATTCATGACAGAAACTACAGTCACAGCACCTCTTACACTTCTGGATCCGATAACAGTGATAACAATCTTCGTTGTTACTGCTCTCTATTACAATGTAACAATTTTTACTATCTGCGGTCAGATTGATGTAGTCAGAATTTTCATTATTTGCACCTATGAGCGCCTGCAAAGGCACTTGATTAAGTAACTTTTGAAATTGTGTGAAAAATGGCGTTGCAGGATCAAATAGCATCCCATAGTCCAAAGGATTTCGATCGTCTGACCGCCGACTTTTCTGATTGTATACTTTGAATGGTTTACCTGCCCCGAGCGAAGCGTCTTTAGCGGGGGCTTCCGAATAGATAGAAATCATATCCTTTCAGGTTAAATCACATTTTCTTTTGTACAGATTTCTTTCATTCCTTCGCGATAATCTTCTCCGCTGACGACAATCAGGGCACAAACTGGGCGATGGAATAGGATACTTTTTTCAGTTGAAAATTGGAGAAATTTTATCGTAAAAATCTAAGTCATTATCCGTGATATCGAAGGAGGACCCGCAGTGTTTACATATTTTCGTCTCGATGATTTTTTCAGGCATTGGCATGATGAATTTAATGTTAAATGCTTAATGTTGAATGCTAAATGGTGGTGTCTTTTTTGATTTACAATCGAGCTACTGTTTGACTACTGTTCGACTACCGTTTATCTACTGTTTAACGATTCTTTAATCTCCTCCAAAATACCTTCAATTTAAACATCCACATGCTTCGGAGCATTTTTATTAGTTTTCTCATTTTCCTTCTTTTGAATGATGTATCGACCATGGAATGGAATGAATAATTAAAAATTAAGAATGAATAATGATGGTAGGGTGTTTGATATTTTACTTACAACCCTCAACTCTCCACTGCCCACACCATAATTGTATAAGCTCCGTTTAGACGCATGCAATGCGTCTCTACATATCATTGGGTGTGGCCTCAACTCTTTTATCCTGTAAGGACAACTCCTTTCTATCCATATACTTCTTTATAATAACATTTCTGACAATAAACCATCTCCGGCCTCTCAGGCGCGAATCCTGTCATGATCTCGACTCAACATTTTGCACAAGTTCTCTTATATAGCTTCCTTGGTGTCTTGAGTTGCATTCTGTCTAAATGACGCTGATCGAAACATCTTCTGGGTAATGGCAAATTATACTTGCGATAAAATTCCAATTCTTGTTTGATGATCTTAAATGGCTTGCCTGTGGCTTCACAGATGATTACCTTATCTAAAATTTCATCTGTAACATTCTTGATATCTGGGAGAGCACTAGCTTTCACAACCTGCCCAGCATCGGAAACTTTCGTCTCTAGTTCCTCATGTCGCTTCCATCATTTGGATTCAACTTCCTCCTTCGACAGTGGATAATAGGTCTGCGCTTCTGTTTCGTTGTAGCCATGTAAACTCATTTCTGTGGGAAAAAATTCTCATCGCTCGCCCGTCTCTCTCATTCTTCAGATAATTCTTCAGACCTCTTTCTCATATTCTTCCTTGGTATATTGTTTATTCAAGATGCAATACTCCTTGTGACGCATTCCCACACAACCAAAGCAATGTTTGCAACTGTGACAGGTATCAGAATACAAAACCGTATCACTATGAAACGCTACCGAGGATGTAAAATACATAGACATAGAATTAAAACTATTCTCGCTCTCATATGCTAGGACGGCGGTGGTGTTGGTAAATACCGATCATCCGAGATAGACATCCATGTTGTCCGATGCATTCATGGTATCATAGCAGTATCTGCCATCTTCTATGAGGATACTATCGAAACTATGCGTACAATTTTTGCAATTATCTAGACAGTCGCCTGATGAATTTTCTGAATTTTCAATGATGCTTGCATTGACCGGCGTGCTCAGTCTGAGTTTAGCGAAATCCTGCTTCGTCTGCTCGAGGAAACCTTTGTCTTGATCCAGCTTTTTCACAATATCTTTATACTCAGATTTGGAATATGATTTGTTGAGAAAATAATATTTCTTATTCCTCAGTCCGATACAGAATGATGAACTATCAGTATTGAAACAATCGACAAGATATTGTGAATTGAAACATCCCTGGCAATTGAAACAATGGAAACATTCGTAAGAATTCTGCACTTTGGTACATTCATAGCAGTTCTGGCAACTTACTGTCCAGAGGCAATCTATGCAATTTTTACAATACCCTATTGTATAAGCGTAATAGCAATGATCATTTCAAAACGTCACAAACAGCAGATAGCAATCCTTGTCTTCGATGACATTATTTCCATACTCTGTATTTTCAGTCCTTTTATTATAGGTAGAGATTCTAGGTACTTGTTGCAGTAATTCATTAAATTGCGGGAAAAAAGGTTGAGTGAAATCAAAATCTCTTCCATAATCCAACTCATTCCATTTATCTGACCGTCGTTCTTGATGATGATAGACTTTGAGCTTTTTATCTGGGGAATACAACGAGATCATTTTCTTTCCGGTAATATCGCAGGTCCCATGATATAATTTTCTTTCATTTCTCCATGCCAATCTTCTCTGCTGTCTGCAATCGGGACATAAGGTCGGATGTGGTAAATCATATTTCACTCCCCCGATGGTCGGTGCGAGTTTACGATAAAAGTCTTCATCTTTATCGGTGATATCGAAGGATGCCTGGCAGTGTTTACAAATTTTGGTCTCGATGACTTTCTCGGGCATTAGTTTGTCACGAAGAATAAAAGCTCCTCAATTAAATACCCTCTTTATTGAAAGAGGGGGGACCACGAAGTGGTGGGAGATTTCTGTTAAAAAAATCCTCCGTCTGCTTCGCAGCCACCTCCTTTCCGTAAAGGAGGGACTTCATTCTTAATCCTTTTTATCAATACACTTCTTTATTATAACATTGCTCACAATACACAATCTCGGGTCTCTCAGGAGCATATGATGTTTTTATATCGGCTCAACATTTTGAGCATTTGCGATTTCGCAGTTTTCTCGGGTTATTGAACGCCATCCTCTCCATATGCCTAACATCTGGATGCCTATGGGGAAGTGGAATGGCATACCTGCGATAGAAATCTAATTCTGGCTTTACTACTCTGAACGCTTTACCACTTATTTCACAAATAATTGCCTGATTGAGAATGTCATCGGACACCTGACTAATGTCGTAAGGCAATTGATTTGCATCGATAGAAGCGACGACTTTAGTTAATGGGATTTCTTGATCTATCCGGGAGTATCATCTTCTCAATACTTCTTCCTTGGGTAGCGGATACTCTTCTATCGCAATGGTCTCATTGTAGGCGAAGGGAGCTATTTCTGGAGGGAAAAATTCGCACCATTCTCCACTTTTGATCATATGTTCTACAATTCTACACATCAACACTTCATAATCGGCTTGTGTATATTGTTTATTAAAGACACAATAGTGTTTATTATTTAATCCTATACATCCAAATAGATGTGATGAATTGAAACAACTGTCGCAGTAATATACATTATTACTATACCAGACCGTCGAACAAGAGATGGAGTCGCTACAAAAGATTCCGCTAAAAATTTCATACGACCTTTCTCATCATTTCTGAGCTGTGCTCTCGTAGCCACATGTAATGCTATTCCCTAGATACATGTATTTACACTCTTCACAATTCATCGCCTGAAATGCCTCTGAACAGTTTTTGCAATTATCTAGATAATCCCCCATGCAGTTTTCACATTGTGTGATATGTGCATATTTTCTAGGCATTGTCTTAAGCAATTCATCATATTGTTTTTTGAACTTTTCTGCAAAATCTCTGTCTGTAGCTATCTTTGTAAGTGTCTCTTTGATAATCTCCTTGGTAGCGGGTTTATTGAGTATCTGACATTCTGCCATATGGAGATTGGCACATCCGAGACAGTTTTTGCACTCCTGACAGGAAAGACAGAAGCTACAAGATGAACAATTTTTGCAGTCGATGAGATATTTTGATTGAAAACATTCTTTGCATTCCAAACATTGATAGCATAATTTACACTGATCACAATAACTGCAATCTACACAATATTCGCAATAATCCATCCATTTACAATGATAGACATCCTCCGAGTTACGGATTCATCCGA
The DNA here is from genome assembly GCA_903918675.1 of uncultured bacterium. Lineage (GTDB taxonomy): Bacteria > Patescibacteriota > Gracilibacteria > Absconditabacterales > Absconditicoccaceae > CAJBLF01. The sequence goes on along the minus strand of CAIXFE010000054.1, from coordinate 19,010 downwards.
AAGAAAGATAACAATTTTTACAGTCAGCTGTGATGTTACAGTACTCTGAGTTTTCAGTATTCATATTTGCTAGATTTTGGCGAGGGACCTTGAGCATAAGTTCTTGAAACTGATCGAAAAATGGACGAGAAAAGTCGAAGTCTTGTCCATATTGCATAGGATCTCGTTGGTCACTCCATCGTATTTTTTGATCATAAATTTTGTATGGTTTATCAGATGAGTATGCCGATATGATCATTTTGCCGCTAAAGTCACATGTTCTGTGATACAATTTTCTTTCATTACGGAAAGCCATTCTCCTTTGTTGACGGCAATCGGGACATATGGTAGGACTTGGGATAGAATATTTTTTTCACGCAAAAGTCGGAGAGATTTTATCGTAAAACTCTAGGTCCTTATCAGTGATATCGAAGGACGTTCAACAATGCTTACACATCTTCGTTTCTATGATCTTCTCTCATACCATTTATTCCTTCTTTGCAAAAGTAAAATTGAGCCTCAGTCTTTCAAACCAGTGCTTGTCTGGTAATGGCAGATGATATCTTTCGAAGAACTGTAATTCTAGAGCAGTGATTCTATAATAGTTTCCTTCCTCATCTGCTATAATTTTTTCTAAGATCTTGGGATCGTAATCATGAGGGAGGAGATCGCGATTGGAGATGACGGCTGCGCCAGAAGGGATATCGACCTTGATAGCATCATCTCTTCGTAAAAATCCATCATGCAAAATTTCCTCCTTATCAAAATCTCCTATGAAGTAGGCAATCGTATCATTGAAATTAAACGGATTGATCCAAGGGGGAAAGAAGTCACCGAAGCATCACTGGGCTTCCATTGTAGAAAAAATCTTGTCTACTGCTTCATGTCGTTCCTCTTTGCTGTATTGTTTATTGAGGATGCAATATTGTTTATTTTTCAGTCCTATGCATCAGAGGCAAAATTTACATCCGAGCAGAAAATTACTGTAATAGATCGATGAGGAATCTCAGGTATGGACGCTATTGTAGATATGCTCCGATTTGGTCAGTGACATATTGCCAGCGCAATTGGTGAAGAAGGAACAATTGACTGCATCCAGCATATTTTGATTATCGAAAGTACTGCCGACGAAAAATAAATTTCTTCATCACTTCAAACTGTACACACAATCACCTGCTTCTACGTCTTCACTATTGACGACAAAAGATCCCGTACATCTTGTACTCCCAAAGTTGTTGCCAACACTCTCCAACATATCAAACCATTCTCGATATTTATCAGTCTTTTCTAGTATTCTTTTCCTCTCTAGGAGATAGCTGTCCTTATCTAGTTGTTCATTGTGGATACAATACGATTTATTGGTCAGTCATGAGCAGAAGATGCAATTATGACAGTTCATCATATTGGTACTAAACCGGATATCAGAGCAATCAGAGATAAATCTCGAGTAGAAAATATTGTATCATTTGATGATCCCTTTACTCATATAAACGTTCTCGCTATTGTCCCGGACCATCATACTACTCATAATATTTTTCCCATTATCTTTGACACTAAAACTGTAGATGACGTTTTCACAGCCAAAGGTGACCATACTGCTTAGGTAAATATTTTTGGATCATCCAACGGTATCGGAATAATCTGCATTCTCATTCCCAGAAAACGCCCACATATTGGGTAATGGAATCTTCTCTAGAAGTCTTGCGTAATTCTGGAAAAATGTTTTCTCATGCTCGTAATCCAATCCATATTGCGTCCCCGCCTCCATATCATCGTTAAATTTCTTTCCCTCGATGACCGAACAAATCCTCTCAGAAGAAGGATATCTAGAGACGAGCTTTCCTGCTTTGTGGAAAATGATCGGCGATCGACTCGCAATGTGCTTCAATACATCCACAGGTGTAGACTGCATTTTACGATCTCTGATTTTCTGTTGTCGATGAGAGATTTCCATGGGCATATTTTTAAAAATAAATTATTTGATTATTGTCATTCTGATCCCGACGGGTCGGGAGAAGAATATAAGTGGCTCCTCATATCCTTCACCTTGTTCAAGATGACATGCGATGCTTATTAATACACTTCCTTATCGTAGCAGGCTTCACAATAGACAACTTCTGGCATTTCGGGTGCGAAGGAAGTCTGAATATCCACTCAGCATTTCATGCATTTGCGATCTCGCAGCTTTCTTGGATTTCTCATCGCAAATCTCTCGGCATGACGCACATCAGGATGTCTATGAGGAAGCGGCAAATTATGCTTACGATAAAACGCCAATTCCTGAGGGATGATCCTAAACGGCTTCTTGCTTACTTCACACTGGATGGCTCGTTTCAAAATATCATCTGAGACAAGTGAGATATCAGGAGGAAGTTGCTCAGCTTTCAAAATTTTCTCTACCTGAGGGAAGGGAGCTTCATAGTCTGATCGGTTGAATCCTTGTTTGATTGCTTCGTCTTTGCTGAGTGGGAAATATTCTTGGGCAGTCGTTTCGTTGTACCCAAACTGAGACAGGGCAGCAGGGAAAAACTCTCACCACTCTCAGTCAGACTTCATCTTTTCTATAATCTGGGGAACTAATTCTTCATATTCATCTTTGGTATATTGTTTGTTGAGGATACAGTATTCTTTATTGTTACGGACACCTACACAACCAAAGAGATTGGTGGCATTGGTACATTTCGCACAATAGCAAAGGTTAGATGCTCTTTCACTACAGGTATGACAGGCAAAGAGATTGTATGAATCATATCCCACGATAGATCATTCGTAGATCTTTTCAGTCTTGAGGCCAAATTGATACATATCATAACAATCCTTAGCGCCATTGTAAATCTGATAACAAAATTTGCCATCATATAAACCATTTACGTTGAAACTTTTGCTCACATTTTTGCTGTAATACACATAGTCGCCACTGCCATTCTCGTTGTAATTGATATGGACACATTTGTGAGGGAGTGAGAGTGATAACTCTTGCAACTTAGTCTGTAACTGGGACAAGGAACTCGCAAGATGGAGATTCATTTCTTTTTTCTTTTGTTCATATTCTTCTTTAGTGTATTTTTTGTTGAATATGCAATATTGTTGCTGGCGGAGATTGACACAGCAGATGCAGTCTTTGCAACCTACACAATCACGGAGAAAATAAGAACGACTACATTCTTCGCAGTCCTGTGAAAATGCGAGATCATAACATTTGAGGCAATCGACACATTGATACATGAAATTGGATTCAAACACATTGTACATATCCATGGAAGCTTCGACGGTCTTTACTCCATATCCATAGTAGCAATCCCAGTTGTAATCTGCATGAAAGATGAGATAACAATTTTTATTACTTCCGCCATAATTGGTATATTCTGAGTTTTCATCCATAAGAAAATTTGTAGATACTGCAGGGTAAGGGACCTTTTTATTCAATGCGTCGAATTGTTTGAAAAATGATGTATTAGGATCATAATCTTGCCCATATTGCATCACATCCCAAGCGTCTGACCATCGGCATTGTTGGCAATACGTGGTAACTTCTTTCTCTGGGGAATAGAGAGATACGACATTTTTTCCACACAGCGCGCAAGCTCTTTTATACAACCTCATCTCATTGTTTCGACTCAATCTCCTCTGCTGACGACAATCAGGGCAGAAGGTAGGCGGTGGAATCAATTGCTTCTTTCATCAGACGATAGGAGAAACTTTGTCGTAAAATTCCAGGTCCTTATCAGTGATATCGAAGGAGGACTGGCAGTGCGCGCATTGTTTGGTTTGGATGGTTGTTTCGGTCATTGGATTGGGCTAGAATGTTAAAATGTTTTTAAAGTTAAAATGTTCGTTCTGAAGGTTTTTTTGTTTCAGGTTGTAGTCAACTTTTAAACCATTAACCTGTTAACCAACCTTGCAACCTTTAACCTGTTAACCTGTAACTGATATTATCCATAAATTTCCTTATTATAACAATTCTCGCAGTAAACAATTTCCGTTCTTTCTGGGCTATATGTGGTTTTGATATCAATTCAACATTTCATACATGTACGATCTCGAAGCTTGCGAGGATTTCTCAATCTCATTCTTTCCATATGTCTGATATCATGATGCTTGGTAGGTAGTGGCAAATGATGCTTACGATAAAATTCAAGTTCTGGTTTGATGATACGGAATGGTTTTTTACTGACTTCACACTGGATGGCTTGTTGTAAAATTTCGTCTGTAGCGTCTTGGATGTTTGGGAGTTCATTTGCTTTTAAGATTTTCTCTGCTTGTGGAAATGGAGCCTCGTAATCGCTTCGATTAAATCATTTTTTCACTGCTTCTTCTTCCGTCAAAGGGAACCGATCCATGGCGACAGATTCATTATAGCCGAACGGTGAAAGGGAAGGAGGAATAAATTCCCCCCACTCGCCACGCTGGATCATACGTTCTATGATCTGGCTCACAAGCTCCTCATATTCTTCTTTGGTATACTGTTTATTGAGAATACAATATTCCTTATTTAGAAGTCCATTACAGAAAAAGATATTTTTACAACTCTTACATGAGATAGAGTAAAACACATTTTCAGATCATCCTCGAGTATCATAAGTGAAATAGACTTTACTGGATGATTTATTGATGAGCGAAGCATCACATACTTGAGAGATTCCATTGCCTACAAAATCCACGTCATAGCAATCCGCAGCATTATTGATGAGCATAGTGCTATAAGCAATATTCTGACTATCAGCTATCCCATAGGAGTAACGTACGTTCTGAGCGTTGTAGATCTGATCGCCAATAGCATTTTCACTGTTTACGATATTGAGATTTTTTACGATACCGTTTTTCTTAAATTCTAGAAAATCCTTCATCGTAAATTTCCCCAGCAACTTATTTTTTTCTACTTCATACTCTTCTTTGCTATACGCCTTATTGAAAATATGATAATCTGCGTTATTGAGATTGTAACAGGCGAAACAGTTGTGGGCATTGGTACAATTGAAGAGATAGTGTGCCTCAGAACAATTGGTACAATCCTGACAATAGTATGCGTTGAAACAATTGTTACAATCTATCCCCATATAACAGTTCTCAGAATCTTTCACATAACTACAGTCTACACAGGATTGATCGAAATTCACACTATTGGAATAATAGCAACTCATAGCATTGGTGGAATCGAAGATCAGATAAGAATCTTTGCTCCCACCTACCCCATTCACATAATCACAGTTCTCAGATCATCCTCATAGGATGATATTTCTTTTGGGGACGCGTTCGTATAGGGCGTGAAATTGAGGAAAGAATGGGCTATCTAGATCTATGTATTTCCCATACATGAGAAAATCACGATCTTCGGAAAGCCATTCTTCTGGAGTATATACCTGGAACTTTTTATCTGGAGAATATAAGGATATCAGACTCTTGCCACTGAGATCACTTTTTCATTTGTAGAGCTTTCTAGCATTTTGCTGAAGCAATCTCAACTGTCTACGACATTCAGGACAAGTACGAGGCGCAGGAATCTGATATTTCTTTCCTTTGATGACAGGAGAAATTTTATCATAAAATTCCAAGTCCTTATCTGTAATATCGAAGGAGGATTGGCATTGTTTACAAACTTTCGTCTCTACGATTTTTTCTTCCATCATCTAGATGAGAAATAAAGTATGAGTAGTCCCAGGATAAAAAATCCGATGAAGAATCGTTGTGATGTGGTGAAGGGCCCATGAAATTCTAATTGCGAATCAGCCCTGAAGTATTCCAAAATAAATCTTATGAAACTGTATCGGAGCAGAAAGACTGCTGACCACATTCCGGGATGGAATATTTTTTTACGTATCTGCGAGCGCATCACGAAAAGTCCGAGTACAAAGGTCACGATACCCTCGAAGAATACAGCCAGAAAATTTGTGTTTACTCTGAGCATGCTATCTACAGCAGGATAGACATGGAAGATATTGATGTCATGAAGGAGAGAAAAGAGTGGATATCCAAGACGTGGTAACCGATCAGAGACTACGACTCCGTATAATTCTTGATTGAGATAATTTCCTACCCTGCCCAGTGCGATACCGATCGGGAGGAATAAGAGCAAGATATCAAAGAGCATTCGCAGATCATATTTTTTTCCTTTTTGTCGTTTCCGAAAAAGAAAAATGGCGATCGTTACGCCAAAAATCCCACCGATAAATGACATACCTCCTTGCCAGAAAGAAAGGATCTGACCTGGATGTTGGAGAAAATATTGAGGGTAATAAATGATATCATTTCCCAGCCTGCCTCAGAGCAAGACACCCAAGAGGATGAAGATAAGAAGGTTTTCGATATGATTGTCCAAAATGTTTTGTATCCGAGGAAATGATGTCGCAAAATATTTTTTCTTGGCAAGATATTTAAATCCCAGGTAGCCCAAAATGAAGGAAATGAAATAGAAAATCCCGTATCGGTAAATGTGAACTGGTCAAAGGGAGAATGCAATCATAGAAGTAAGGTTGAGAGTTGAAAGTTGACCCCGCTGTAGCGTGGGTTGAAGGTTAAGACTTAGGACTTATATATATTTGGACAATTTTTGCAATTTCAAAAAGGATTGAAAATTAGCCTATGAAGAATATGCTTCTGTTATAGATATTAACTTTCAACAGTGAACGAAAGAGAACCTCAACTGTGAGCATGGCGAACATCAACTTTCAACCTATCTCCTATCCCTTTTTACCGTTATCCCATTTTACTGATGAAGATCAATGTCATGATAACTCCTTGAGCCAAGACGAATAAGCTCGATATCCAACAAGATCTGATGGGCAATGAGGTGTATAAAATTCGACTCCATGCAAAGCCGATCGATGGAGAGGCGAATGAGGCACTGATCGCCTTCTTGGCGAAGCATTTCGCAGTCACGAAACAAGATGTTCAAATTGTAAGTTGAAATCATTCCAGACATAAAGTTATCGAGATCAAGTAATTCTTGATATTATTATGGAGATACATACTATGACTCCTGTCTTTTATTCTTAGAAAAGAAATGCTTACCATAATTTTACTGGCTCTCGTTGCTGTGGCTATCATCTGATGTTTTGTATATTTTTTCATCCTAGATGAGAAGAAAGATATGTTTTATTTTTTACGTACACAGGAGAAAAGAATATCTTCTGACTGACCGCACGTGAAGACCAGTCTTTTCCGTGAAGGCCTTCAGCATGTTGTGTTTCACCATCACGAGTTGCAAGCTGTCTATGAGGAGATCCATAAAAAGATTATCGGCATGGATGTCTTTATCAATGCGATCATATTGAATATGCTCTGTGGCGGGCATATGCTGATCGAAGGCGTCCCTGGCTTAGCCAAGACCAAAACTGTCCATACCTTTTCAGAGATCATGGGGATGGAATTTAAGAGGATCCAATTTACTCCTGATATGCTTCCCGCCGATATCATCTGAGTGGAAATTTATGATAGCGTAAGTAAATCATTTGAAGCTAAGATAGGACCGATCATGGCGAATATTATCCTCGCTGATGAGATCAATAGGGCTACGCCCAAAGTGCAATCTGCATTATTGGAAGCGATGCAAGAACAACAAGTTACCATCTGATGAAAATCGTTCGCATTGCCCGAGCCATTCTTTGTCCTTGCGACACAAAATCCTTTGGAACAAGAAGGCACCTATCCTCTGCCAGAGGCACAGATCGATAGATTTTTATTTAAAATATTGGTAACATATCCAAGCGTCCATGAAGAGAAAAAAATCTTGGATGAGATGGAACATGACTGAGATATCCAGATACAGAAAGTTATCACGCACAAAGGATTCGCTCTGCTGAAAGAACAGATCCAAGAAGTGACGATCTCTGATCAAGTGAAATGATATATCACGAGACTGATAGATGCGACAAGAACTGCTCCACAATTACTGTATGGGGCTTCACCGAGGTGATCCATCGGCATCATGGTTGCGAGTAAGGCGCTTGCATTCTGCGAATGAAAAAATTATGTCACTCATGACGATGTGCAAAAAGTTGCTCTTGCTGTCTTGAGGCATAGAGTTGTCGTTAGTTATGAAGCAAAGATGGAATGATTGGAAGTGGATGATATTTTGATAAAATTGTTTGAAGGAATTGCATTAGCATAATTATGTTTTATTCTATTATCAAACATATGAAAAAAAATCTAGTATTTCTTTCTTTTTTGCTTTGATTATTCACTATATGACTTTTGTGTGGTACTAAAAGTTATGCTATAGATTGCGGTAATGCACCTGCAACTTGATCTTATACCTATACAGATTATGCAAAAATCAACGCCATCATCCAGAAACAAATAGATAGTGGATTAAAGAACAATGCTGCAGTTTATACCAAATATAAGGCTGAATATACAAAAATAAAAAATCCTACTCAGAGACAGAAATATTATTACACCAAGTTATTGTATAGTTTACAAAACTATAATGGGAATGTAGTGAATGCCTATACAAAAAATAAAAAAAATTATGTAGAGTTTGATTTCTTTTCTTATCCTACGAGTCCGTCTAACTGGAGAGGTTGTTGGCCGGAACAATCAGCGAACCAATCGAAAAAAACAAGAATATATGAAGTAGATAAAAATGTAAAAATCAAAGTCACTGTGTCAATGATATCATGTGAAGAAATCGCTTCAAATCCTAATGATTATCAATCGGCAACTAACGATCCTTACTTCAAAAAATGGTGTGGAAAATTTACTTTCAGTGAGTGGACGAAATTTGGATGTGGCAAAGAAGGAACAGTTTACAGACCTAATTACATGGGTAGTTGTGTTTCTAATCCTACCAAATGAGGACGGTATGAACTACAATTTACCAATGGGAAAGTAAGTTCTCTGACTGAAGGATATAGCGATTAGATATAAGGAATTACATTGGCTTAAAAAAAATAGCAAACCAACCGTGTCGTTGCCGGGAAGGCAGTAATGATTGCCACAGGGCAACAATAATTTTATTATACTATTTAAGAAATTATCTGCCGTGAGGGAGGGCTGGAAGATGGAGGACGACTAAGCAAACCAACGGCCGAGCAACATGCGAACTGCGAGGCCTTGATTTTTTGCCTACTTTTGTATCAAGACAAAAGTAGGGCCAAGCGCAGCGCCCAAAAAAAATTATAGAAATTTATATTATTTCTTTACTTTTACATCTTGCTGCATTTGCAGCACTTTTCTTAGAATATTTGCAATTGCAGTCGCGTCACTCTGATTAAATCTCCTGTACAATCTTTGGATCCCTCCACTCTGTAAATTCTGGAGAGCCTTGATCTGATCTAGAGATCACGTTGTGAGTGCAGCATAAAGATCTTTGATAGGCTTGAGATACTGAGACGGCACGAGAAGTTTCACACCACTCAGATTCATATACTTTACGTTGAAGATAGCCAACAAAGGGCTGGTGTTTTTTTCTATCTTTTCCCCGGCATTATACACGTTGATGATCCCATCGTAAAATTTATTGGACTGAAAATCTATCACGGATCGATCCAATTCACCGATGGTCCAATTTTTCAGTCCATTGGTGAGATCGACGTTGAAATAATTCGCTCCGAGAATCTGAGGTTGAGACTTGAGAAAATCACGAAGCTGGAGTAACCGTTGGTTCTTTGCATCTGTCTGAGTCGCATACACTTGTAAGGAAGTATTGTAATTATATGCACCATCATAATTCACCGCCGTCGTCCCGACTTCATCGATAAACATCGGCTTCTGGAGCATTTTCATTCTGTCCAAAGTATTCCATCCTTTTGCATCGATGATATCCATCGGCGTTCATCGTCGACGATTGCTATTTCATTTTCATCGATTGTAAAATGTGACGCCGAGGAGATCGACATATTGGTCGCCTGGATAATAGTCTTCAAATGTCGGACAATGAAGCTTAGCTTTGAGTGCAGGTTGGCACTGAATGAAGGTCGCGGTCTGACTCGGTTTCCCGTTCTTAGCTGGCAAATCTCGATCGTTGAGCGACATATCAAAGAGGATATTTTGCGTCGTCAGTCCTACCGCCCTGGAAAGATTTCGGACGTGGATTCGAGCTTTTTTAAATGCTGTAGGATTGCTACTTCGTGGATATCGGCCGCCATTCATTTCATGCATGGTACGGAAAATCACCTTCAAGTCGCCACTTTTTACCAATGCGAAAAATTGTTTATATTGCGTATCAAATTTTCCATCGGCTACTTGCTGAGCGGTATAACTATTGGGTGAAACAGAGATATGATAAATTCTATCTACTCATAAAGTAGAAGGAAGTTTAGAAATTAATTTCGCTGCATCATCACTTCGTGGATCGAAGATGAAAGAGACGATGGGCAGATGCATACCATATTGCTCCTCTATCTGCTGGATATTTTCGATACTATTGTCTCGAGACTTGAAGCCGAGAAGATAAGCATTGGCTTTGGATGAAAGACAAAAGATGAAAGACGCAAGGAGCAAAATAAGAAAATATTTTTTCATGTTTTTTTTTGTTTGGAAGGGTAAAGGATTATTATTTAGGTGTTTCTTTCTTGTGGAGTTCTTTTTTAATATTTTCCTCCCATTCTTCAAACTCTTTCTTAGTAAGTTCTTTGACGGATGATCACAATAGAAAACAATCATCTCCAGATTCTAATAATTTCTTTATAATATCTGTAATTTTCTCCTTACTGTAATGTAATGTTGTGATTGTCGTTGGGATATCCAATGAATCTGTAGTAATGCCTACGCCTTTTACTTTCCCAACCCATGGTTTGATAAGGAAATACCTATCGTCCATCTGAAAGACCATCCCTGAGATCGGCTTCTTTAACTTCCCTCTTGGATGGACATTGAATATCACTGGTAACCCATGATTTTTGACATCTATTGGCATTAATTTTTGGCTGGTGCCAGGCCGATAGTATTCTATTTTTTTACCGTTCTTTGGAAGAGAATCTATAGAATGCAAAGACTTAAGCATTTCCAAAACTCCAGATTTAAATACCTTTTCAAGTTGATCAGGGGGCAGAATTTGGTGAATCTCAACTACCGGGGTCACCGATACCTTGCCTTTACTTGATGATACAGATATAGGTTTGCTATTTGGGCCGTCTGTCTTTTGTATCTGAAGTCCTTGGATATTTTCTAGTTGTTTTGTTCCACTATCTTTTGGAGCTCCTTCTATAATATAAGAAGTGTTCTCACTCAACTCTAAAGTATCTGCCAATTGGGTGTCCGTATTTTCTGTGACTATCACCGTATATTTAGCTCATGCAGGGAGCTTGGTATGTACCATCTTCTTCCCTGCTGGCGAATGGAAAAGGAATGCGATAGCCATCGTCGTCAAGATGGGTCTTATATATCACCCTCTATACTTTGGTTCTTTCGATATTTCTGGAGATTCCATCACTGAATCAATAAAAAATGAAACCCTTCTATTTGAAGACGATACCATATACATTTCCCAAGAAATATCCAGCGATAATGAGGCAAACCACTAATTTAAGAAAAGTTCAAGTCAGAAAGCCGATGAACGAACCGACTGCCGATCTGAGGGCATGCTGATGTTCCCTGCCAGCCATTTTTTCTCCGAGATACGCCCCGAGAAAAGGTCCTGCGATCAGGCCCAGTAGACCGAAAGGGCCAATGGTGATTCATAAAATTGGCAAAACGATAACTGCAATAATTAATCCTATCGTGCTTCCGCGGGCGCCTCCTTTGGATCATCAGAATCTCTTCGTTCATCGAATGGGGATGAAATATTCCAATACCGCCATTATTGCGATGATCAATGCCCAGATAATTAAAAAGCTTCGAGAAAAAGGATGACTGCTTGTGAAATGCAATAGGAGTAGCCCAATAAATCCGACCAATGGTCCTGGCAATACTGGTAAAATTGACCCGATGATGGCGAGGAGGATACAGAGAAAAGAAATGATGATGAGAAAAATATCCATTTTAAGAATAATTTTAAATGTTGAATTTTCCTTTACAGGATAAGTGAATGCTTAATGGTGGTGTTCTTTTTATATAAAATATTTGGATATTGAAAATTGTCTCTTAAATTTTTAAATTCCTAAATTCAAAATCTCTTTTACAATCCTGGTACGGGGAAATTTTTGCAGAAGTCTTTTACTTTATTTTTTAATTCGGACAGCACTTCTTCATTATCTTTATTTTTCAATGCTTCATCCATAAATGCCACAATCTTTTTCACATCATCTTCTTTGACTCCTCTCGTCGTCATCGCTGGCAATCAAATTCTTAAACCTGATGGGCGGAATGGTGGATTGGGATCATCAGGGATGGTAGACTTGGAAGTTGAAATTCCGATTTTATCTAGCGTCTTTTCTGCTACCGATCCATCTATCTCTGTTCATGAGAAATCGATGATAACCATATGATTATCAGTTCCCCCGGTGACGAGTTTATAGTTACGAGTGACCAGTTCACTTGCTAGCACTTGAGCATTTTTCAATGCTTGCTCAGCGTAAGCTTTGAACTCTGGACTTTCAACTTCTTTGAGCGCGACCGCGATAGCGCAGATCGTATTCATATGAGGGCCTCATTGCATACCAGGGAATACTGCTCTATCGATCCTGGTCGGAATATTTTCTATCGTATCTTCTGGTTTCTTGAGCGGATTGGAGACAATGCCCTTGCTGAGAATCAATGCGCCTCTGGGCCCGCGAAGTGACTTATGCGTCGTCGTCATCATGACGTGAAAGCCATAGTCCAATGGATTTTTCAGTACCCCTGCTGCGATGAAACCACCGATATGCGACATATCTGCGAATGCGACAGCTCAGACTTCATTTGCTATCTCTACAAATTTTTCATATTCCAATTCTCTGGGATACGCAGAAAATCCCGCCAAAATAATCTTGGGTTTGTGCTCACGAGCCAACGCGCGAACCTGCTCCCAGTCTATCTTTCCTTCCGCAGTAGTTTTGTATCTGATGAAGTTGAATATCTTGGAGAAAAAGGTCACGGGTGCTCCATGAGTCAGATGTCCTCCATGAGAAAGGTCCATTCATAGTACCGTATCTCCGGGATTCATCAATGCTGAATAGACACAGAGGTTGGCTGCTGCGCCAGAGAGTGCCTGCACATTCGCGTGGTCTGCATGGAAGATTTTCTTGGCCCTATCGATAGCGAGCTGTTCTATGATGTCCGTATTTTCTTGTCATCAGTAATATCTCTTACCGGGGAATCCTTCGGAATATTTATTTGCGAAGACGGAAGATTGCACTGCAAGCACTGCAGGAGATTGGTAGTTCTCACTTGCGATGAGCTCCATACCTTCTGACTGACGTTTTTGTTCAGCGAGAATAGCTGCGTATATTTCGGGATCGGTGGTTTGGATTGCTGGCATGGGTTAGGATTAAAAAATTAAAAGACTAACAGATTAAAAGATTCCAATTTCAAAATTTTTTAATCTCTTGTCCTCCACCAAGGAGGGTTTAATATTTTGATCTTTTAGTCATTTCTCTTCTTCTATCAAGCGCAGAAATTCTACTCTTCCAATATATACACGGTTCCTGGCTTGAGGATACCGAGAAATTTAGCGATACGGATGCTTCGATTGGAGAATCGATTCATGAAAGGATAGTGTTCTCATTTCATCCACTCGATTTGCTTGATATGACCGATATGAAAGTTGAACCTTTCTACAAAATCCGCCACAGGCAAATCCTTTATCTTGCCGCTATAGGTATCGGCGATAAATATTTTCTTCTCATCCATGCCCACCAATACCGCATAGTGTGGATATTTGTTCCATGAGATAAACAGCGCTATCATGACTTTCTTCTCTGCTAATCGGCTCTGGATCTCATCTATCCTGACATAGGTCTTTCTGACGAAACGTCCCTTGATCTTATTTTTTTTGAGTGCGGCATTTGCCATGGCTAGGAAATGGAGTGTTCACAATTTCTTGATATAGAGCCGATGATCGCTCATATCGATATCTCTATCCCACTTCGTTTTGACAGCGGTCTTGATAGCTGCCTTTGCACAACCAAAAAGATCTCACTGCAGGACAATACGCACATTGAGGAATTTAGATAATTTTTTGAATGACCGCATGATTATATTTTTTTATAGGATGAAAATTTTTTTCATAAGATGAATCTAGCTATTTTGATTCTTCTATCAAGCGAAGAATCTGCGACTTGACTTTTTGCAGTAAATAATTATCCTACCAAAACAGTTAACAAAAATTAATAATGAATAACTCAAACAACATGGAAAACGAGGGAAAAAAATTAGTAATCGGATCACTCAACGTGGTTGAAATCGATGGGAAACTTGCCATCGTTAACGTCAATGGGAATGAGAAGGGAGTCATCTCTTTTCAAAAATTATTTACATTCTCAGATAATGCGAATCCCATCTCGGCATGGAATAGCATAGAAAAGTGGAAAGATCCTTTTTTCTTGCTCTGGGAAAAAATGATTCTTAAGGAAGGGGATTATACGTCCCATGAAGTGCCCGAAGAGAAAATCACGAAATCACTTGCTATCGAAGGAGAGGCGATGAGACAAGATCTTTTCAAGGCTAAGGAAGCTATGCGCAACGAACACACACAGGTTATAGCAGCCGCAACACTTCTTCTCGAAGAATTCGATAAACATATGATCGCTGTCGTGCTCTAAAATGCTACTGATCCTACCACATTCCACTTCTGTGGACTTAGACACACCGTATCCGTAGAATGCTACGGGGATAAGAAAGAATTTATTTACAACCCATTTAAAAAAGAGCCCTGCTGTAACGGTAGGGCTTCTTTGTTACGCGAAAATATTTTTCATTGGGATTGACATTGTATGGGAAATGGGTATGTATGGAAACATAAAATAAAAAATAATTCTTGAACTAAATTTTATCGCTATGTCTAAAAAAACGCATTCTGCTCTGCCCGATGGATCATTATCCATTCTTCAGTTGGGAAATGAGGTTTCCTTTGCCTACATTACTAAAAATGAAGACAAAAAAATTTCCTTTCTTAAATTATTTGAGATCTCGTCCGTGGACTCACTTTGTCTGACAATCGAGGGAAGCGAAAGCAAAATCCCACTCACCTATTGGGATGATAACAGATTAACTTTTGCTAAGTTCACTCCTCGTCAGATATATCTGAAAAGGATAGAACACTTCCTGGTACTCGGTGTGCTAGATCAGGACATGATCATTGACGCCACAAGACATGCCATCGAGAGTACACCAGGGACTGATGAAGAAAGACAGGAATGGAGACGCATTTTCTTTTCAAAATTGTGTGTTACTAATTCGGATCTTCTGAATTAGACCTCAAGAAAAAGGGGACATTAGTATCCCTACGACCTAAAGACATCGTACCCGTAGAATAGTACGGGTAATACGCAAAGACATTTATTAACATTTAATGAAAGGCCTCGTTCTAATTGGACAGGCCTTCTCAATTATAGAAAAAAAACGTGAGAACTCTGTTTTAAATCCTCCACCGCAAGCGGTCCCCTTTGACTTCGCAAAGGACTTCGCCCCTCCTTTCAGTAAAGGAGGAACATTAATTTCGGAAATATTTTTTTATTCCACGAAGGCGAGTATTTCTTTCACTGTAGTCCTATCATGAGAGAGCCTCGGCATCTTCGCCTGCCCTCAGAGTTTGTTATGTTTCTTAAACCAAGAGTGAAATGTCCCTGGGACTACGAAGTGCACAATAGGCATCTTGAGTAAGATATCATCTTTGCGCTTGGCTTCATAATCTGCATTTACTCTCTGCAATCCTGCATCGATCTCTTGGATAAGCTGTGAGTAATCGATGTCTTTAGGCAGTTCTCCCTCCAATATCCATTCATGACAGGTGGGTAAATCTTCTTGATCAGGGCCGATAGTATAATGCCTGAAATCTGCAGCGTAGCTGCGATTGATATCTTGTAAGACGATATTTACGTGATCCTCCATCAATTCTTCCCCCTTGAGATTGATGCATTCTCTGGTCCTCCCCACGATGCGAAATCTGTATTCTTTATCTACAAAAGTAATCACGTCACCGAGAAGGTAACGGAACAATCCGGCGTTTGTCGTGATCACAAGTGCAAATCTTGTCCCCTGCTCAATTTCTTTTGGCGAGATCTCTCGGAGTGGCTTGACCTGAGCATCGGGTTTCACTTGACCGCCTTCGAAGTTTTCTGCAGTGAAGGGAATGAATTCATAGAAGATGCCATGATTGACGAGCAGCTGATACGGCGCCTGCGCCTCATGATTTGGATAGTGGAGAATATCCTGGTATCAAAAATATCCCTCAGATGCATTGTATGCTCCGATATGATTGATCCCGAGTTCGTTGAAATATTTCACATAGGGCTTGGCATCTACTCCTCATCGTACAATGAGTTCTAAGTTTTTTACAAAAGTCTGAAATTTTTTGCGGTCGGTGTGTTGGATGTGGTGGAGCATTTCATCTATCCAGCTCGTCACGCCCATCATGATCGTCTTTTCTCTCGGCTGAAGATATTTGGTGAAGAGATCTCTTTTCTTGTATCGATGGGGTTCTAATAAGATCTCAAGATCGAAAGAATATTTTTTCTGCAACATCCCACTTCTATCCAGCATCATCAGTGCTGAAATATCTGAGACGATACTGCCGTCAGCAAATTGCTCCTGGATCGTACCGACCAGTGGCCGATAATACCCAGAAAATATTTTGGTATCTGGATGTTTGATCACATACGTAGAAAGCATGTCTAACGAGGCTTTCGCAGCCGATTCCAGTGCCTCGTCACTGACCGGGATATGTTTTTTTCTACTCGTCGTGCCAGCAGATGCTGAGAATTTCGTGATCTTGCCTGGTCGAATAACATCACGTTCCGTCTTGGCTTGCTCTATCCACGGTTTAAATTCTTCATAGCTAAAGACGGGCACCTTGCTAACAAAGTCGGCATAGACATCTTGGCCTAGAGATTCAAGCGCATATTTTTTGGCGAATGCAGTATATCTCACTTCACTGAGAATATAGCTGAGAAGATTTTTTTGGATGGCCTCGGCTTGCTGGATATTTGCTAATACGCTAGGATAGACAAAACTTTTGAGATACGATGAAAACATAAAATTGAATGTCTTGGATTCCAGGAGCTGAGAGATCAATCCTCTCGTATAATAAGCCATAGATTCTTCTCCTCCGACTTTTTCTTCGTAATTGATATTCTGATATTTCTGGATAATGTCTGCGATGAATTTTTTCTGTTGCGAAGAAAGGATGCTGCGTTTGAAGATCAGCTTATATATTTTTTTACACAGTGCCGTGACCCGGCGTCGGATTTTATTCATGGAGGAGAGGTAGAAGATCATCTAAAACATTTCTATCATTCATTACTTTGGGGACTTTGTATTGTCCACCAAGTTTATTTTTTTTCTTAAATCGCTTGTAGAAAGTCCCCGCTGGAGCCATATGAATAATAGGCGCTCCGAGTACTTTGGTCTTGTGCCTCTCATCGGCATAGAGGGGATTGATGATTCACAATTCTTGATCGAGCAATTCCGCGAAAGATTTCATAACACTAGGTTTTTTGACAAACTCGATCACTCGTTCATGAGCCCCCCTCCTGTCC
Source organism: uncultured bacterium (assembly GCA_903918675.1). Lineage (GTDB taxonomy): Bacteria > Patescibacteriota > Gracilibacteria > Absconditabacterales > Absconditicoccaceae > CAJBLF01. The sequence goes on along the minus strand of CAIXFE010000054.1, from coordinate 1,479 downwards.
TTTCATCAGGCGTACACGTGAGGTCAGACGGTATATTCTGCGATGATAGCTCCCGTTTTTTTGCAGGTCTCCAGCATCGCTTTTTCGATATAGCTCAGCGACATACGCTCCCCTATCATATCGATACAATATTTTGTCCTGCCGGTGATTTTTATTTTCCGTGGTTTTAATTTGGTGAATACAATCACATCTCCAAGCACATATCTTCGTAGTCACGAACAATTGGTGATCAGCATGACATATTCTTTTCCGATCTGTACATCTTGTAATGTAACAACCGTAGGATGTGGTAATCCATACTCTTCTCGTGCGATAAATTCATAGAAAGTCCCATGGTTGGTAAGCAAAAGAAGATCATCGGCGAAATTTTCATCTTGGACTCCAAAAAATCATTCGGAAGCATTGTATACTTGATAGTATTTCATCTTGGGGTTTGGGATAAGTTTTTCAAACTGATTTTTGTACAGCGTGATAGGCAGTCATCATCGGATGAAAACTTCTAAGTTGGGTCGGACTTCTGAAATATTTTTTTTACCTGTGTACTCTAACACTTTATATAACACATTCAATAACCATCCTGGTTGTCCACTGATAGAAGTAATATTTTTGTCTACCGTCTGATGGACGATCTCCGTCAATTTTTCTTCTCGATTTTCTATGTATGCAACATCGTCTTGTGGTTCCTTGACCATCCTCCCCAGCCAAGGGGTATTTTTCTGTAATATGGCAGAGATAAATCATATATTTTTCTCTCCTGTATATGGATTTTTGCTCAGTGCTCATCCGATCACCAGTCCCTTACCTTTGAATAATTGGCTCTTAGGATTGTTTCTGATGTAAAATCACAATCACTGGATCCCTCATTTGAAATGGCATTTTCTGAGTCCCTCCATCGTGACAGGGACATATTTTGCCTGGGTCCCTGTAGTCCCTGAGGATGTAGCAAATCGATCTATCTTGCCAGGATAAGCTATATTTTTCTCACCTTTGAGCATCGCGTGCACCCATGGAGCAAAATCGTCATACTGAAAAATAGGGACGCTTTTCTGAAAATCGGCGATCGTCTTGATGCGTTTAAAATCGTATCTCTTGCCAAAGACTGTCCTTCTGCATTTATTGATCAGTGAAATTAAAATTGCTTCCTGATCTAGAAAATTACTATCCTGAAATTCTATATTTAACGAGAAAAACTTTTTTACCACATTATTGAATACGCGTCCCGGCATACTCAGAAGATTTCTAGGCACCTGTGCTATTTTCCTTGGATCTTCAAAAATCTCTATCGAAGCATTGAGCAGATCTAGAGATATCTCAAACGATCCTTCCAGGATATCTTTAGGCATATCCAAAACGAGCTTTGGCGCTTTCAACACCTTCTTAGAAGCTCTGAGTACTCTCTTTGGGACTGTAGATAAACGAGCCTTCATAAAATATTTGCAAATTAAAAAAATACCCTTGGTTCATGGATGGCGATTGTAG
>CAIXFE010000053.1 GCA_903918675.1 uncultured bacterium | reverse complement strand
TGTCCTCTGAGTCATCTGTTCTACTTTGGCTTTCACTCATTTTTCTGCGACCAATCCTATTCATCATTTGACGATGCAAAATACTTTGCCGACAAAATTTGCGACTTTCAGTGTGGCGGTAATGTCGGGAAGAATTTTTGGTATCCTTGGTGCCGGAGGCAGAACGGGCAATTGGAGATTGATATTGGGAATGAATGAAGGCAATTCTGGCAATTGTGGAGGAGCTGGGATCACTGGGATCGTCGGCATATTTAAGTTTAAGTCGTCTACAAAGGAGAGTTTGATCTTGTACATAATGTCTCGATTGACTTCTACACTTGGCGGCGCAGGCAAGTCTGGTAATTTGGGAAGCGGTATCTGGATAGGAACGAAATTAAATTTAGGTAAGAGAATATCTATCCCCAATTCTAGATGGGAAAGATCGAGGTTGATATCTGGTATCTTGAATGGTGGTATTTTGAAGATAGGTAATGCTGGACAAAGATTTGATAAGCTACAAGGGAATGACCCATAGTTATCATTTGAACATTTACTACATTTCTCTGATCGGTTGACAGAGAAATCTATGATAACTTGTCGAGTCTTTATTGCGCCGACGATAAGTGTGATCGCATCTACATATTGTGAAAATCTGTTGGCATTGACGTCGAGTCGAGTGGTAAGTGTAGTGACGAAATTACTTGTGACTGATGAGATCTCTGCGAGATATCTGTCTGTGACATGGATCCGATCATAGAGTTGTCCAGGGAATGCTTTGTATTGTTCCAATACTTGGATATTTTCTTTCACGGCATTGATGAGTAAGGCTGAATTTTGTTTGAAGGTGATGAAATTCTGCCCCTTGGCGAGAGATGTCAGATTGATACAGGTTTCGTTTTGCTTGACCTTGTCTTGTAAAGTAGCTAAGGTCTGCTTGTCATAATCGGTCTGTTTCTGGAGTTGATCTATCTGATCTTTGATAGTCGCCATATTGGCGATCTGATCTTTCATGGATTGAGTAGAACAGATACCGACGATGTCATCCATGACTGAGATCCAGTCTTGTTCAATTTTTCCATTCTTATTGATCCATGCTTTGAGATAGGTAGTATAGGTGCTGAGTTCTTCACTGGTGAGATTAGGGATCTTCAGATTGATATCTTTAGTCTCGATATTGATAAGTGGTACATTTTTGAACATTTCTTGGATCGCCTCAAAAGGATTTTGTCCAATTTTTTCACTGAGATTTCTGACTCCAGCTTGTGATAAAATGCTCTTTGCTCATGTAAGCGGTTGTATATATCCAGCTGCCTTATCTTCTGCCATGACTGCTTTGTACGTTGCCGAGAGATTTTTGATCGTGCCAAATCCTTGGACTACTTGAGTGAGATCAGGCAGATCGACTTGGATCGTCATCTTGGTAATATTGTTGAGGATATATTTTATCTGTCTGGTAAACCAATCTTGGATAAGACATTTGACCAATCCCTTTGCTTGCGATCAAAGGATCTTGAGACTAGCAGTTGCGCCAGCTTTGAGATTAAATCCATCTTGAGCGATGAGATCATCTACTGTGTTCGTAGTTGTGTTGGTACTTGTGTCGATAGCAGGTTCTTGCTCTATCTGAATGAGTCATCAAAAATTTCCTTGAGGTACCAAAGGATTATCTCCTGATTCAGAAACGGATATCTCTTGAAATGGCGATGATGTGCCTAAGTTATTGGTGGAATAATTATTCCCTTGGGCGAAGGTGATCGTATTTCCGATACTGGGAGGATTGGTACATGCGCCGTTGTTAGCTGCGTTGACGATATTGGGATCGGTCTCATCGGCTCATTTACTAGTGGGGCTATCATTGTTGCTCGTATCATTACTGCATGAAGAAAGCTCTCCTGGGATCGCGAAGACAATACAATTCCCTCCAAGGTCTCTAAAAGGTTTGGGTACTTTCATTGCTACACCATAAGGACCTCCACAGATAGCGATACCTAGCCCCATTGTCAATGTAGGTGCGACATACAATCTAAACTGTGATGTTGAAGCTCAGGGGAAAATACCTCCTGCTCAGTTGAATGCTCGTGGAGTGACAAGACTAAAAACATCAGGAAATGGCGTTGTCGGAAAGGCAATAATAGGCAATCATCTTCCTAATGTCCCATTGATTCGTTTGAAGAGTGGGGCCAGTGGACTAGGAAGTTGGGGCACACATCAGAATACATGATACTCTCCTGGCGCTAGGAAGGCTTCGTTGAAGGGGATCGGTGGTCCCTGACAGCTTTTCTTCCCTAAGCTAAATCACTGACAAAGTCCCTTCAATCCTTCATCTATTTTTTTGCTGACTCCAGCAGTCGCTTGATCGATGAAGTTTGTATTTAAATTGATATTCATTCCCCCATTGGTGAAGAGATCTTTGAGTGATCGGTTTTCAAGAAGTGATGACATGCCTGGAAGTGACTGGATGTTTGATGGCTGAGTCGTGCTTATATTTTGTAGTGTTGTATTCATCTGTGTCTGCTCATCAGCCGTCGCTCCACTTATATAGTCATTTGCTGTCTGCTGGATATCGTCGGTGACTTCTTGATGTGCTTTGAATTGTTGACTGGATTGATGGGTGTTTCGTTCTACTCGTCTAGTTTTGATACAAGGATCGCTGGTCTGGATCGCGATGTCTGGATAGCCATCCAGTGGTTTACCTTGATCGCTGAGATCTTCATCTTGGACGCTTATCGTGCTCAATACGGGTTGCTGATAACTGACCACGTAGGAGAAACTGACCGTTTCGTTGGATTGTAAAATAATATTGTCCAACATGAGCTGATAATCGGAGCCGATGTTTTGGTTTATAGTCATTGCGTGGATGATGTTCGCGTTGGTCCCTGTCACTAGAAGTGAAGTAATTTCATTGTTCTCATTTTTCTGGATTTTTCGAGGTCCGGAAAGCTTATCCAGATACGTGAGTCTATTGTTGTTGCGTAAGGAAAGAATAGTAGTGGTGATCAACACTTTATCATTGTTTAGCAAGATACCACCATTGAGATCAGTGTATTGTTTATAGATACTTACACCATCACCTGATCCTGCCGCGCCAGAAAGCTGAGATATCGGGAGATACATAACCTGATCAGCGGTCATGGAATTTTCATAATAGGGAACGTCCGTTGTCGGATTCTGTACATACGCATTGTCTTTGGATGAGGTAGCGGTATATGCAGATATATTCGCATTGAAAGATTGCGCATTGCTGAGTGCATCAGTTCCTACGTAAGCACTTTCATTTGTATTTTGTACGGGCGCGTCAGGGTCAAACCCTGTCACATCTTCTGTATCTCCTGTAGTTGCATCTGGGAGTTGCATATTTTTTCGATGAACCAAACTCTGATCTGTGACGAGCCAGTCATCCCTCAATTTCACACCCAAACGTTTTACCGTCTGCATGTGATTTTGCTGTCTTGTATATCGATTAGCGTCACAGATGCCGGTCTGTGTGGAAAGATAATTTCCATTTCCTTGACCATCATGTCCACCATAAAAGATTTTGATATCTCCTCTGAGATCATTGGTGACGATATCAGTGACGCCATCTTGATCCATATCTTTGAAGAAGAGTTGGCGAACTTGACTGAGATCATCTGGCTGAGCGTTGATTTCTCATGGATCGGTATTGGTATCCAGACAAACGGTAGTCCCATCTACATCAAGGACTCCCTGTCTATTTTGGTAGACGAGAACTTTATTATCGTTGGTCTGGACGATGATATCTGGGAAATGATCTCCATTGACATCGCCTACTTGGATATCTTTGATGCTGTCAGCAATGACCATGAGATCCTGCATGTTTCTATATGGCTGTGTTCCTCCGTAATTTTTGAGCAAACTTATGCTGCCATCGGTGTAAGCGATCAGGATATCTTTGAGCCCATCATTATTGAAGTCGGCTGAGAGTGTCTTGAGGATGGTCTTATTTGGATTGGAAAAAATGGTTTTTCCTATGGAGGCATCTTGCTCCGTTTTACTTACTTTGATGTTGTCAGAGATTCTATGTACCAATGGATCTCCAAAGTTGATCAAAAATGCTGATCCATAAGGAAGCGTTGCTTTCCCTACGTTTTCTCCTTCTGCGAAGTAGGAGATGTTTTTGAAATTACTTGTGAATCCGATCCCCAATAATGGATCGCTACTATCCTCTATCGATTGATATCCCTGCTTGGAAAATACACTTTGGGTATCATAGACGCCTACTCACATTGGTCCATTAGTAGATCCTTGAGTGAAGACTTGCGTACTTGCGTATTTCACATTGTCCTGTAATGAGAGGTCTGCCGTTGCGATAAGGTGGGTCTTTTTGTACAGTGCGAGAGTTCCTATTTTGCTATCATTCCACATGACGTCATATAAGCTGAGTCCATTGCTTTCTTCTCCATTTGCCTGTATCTGTACTCATATATCTGAGCTGCCATTTTGGAAATCAATAATTTCATGTCCATTGACCAGTAATTTTTTATTCACGATACTATTGCCTGTGACGATGCTATCTGTAGCTTCTGGTGAGTAGAGGATAGCAGTGGCATCTTTTGCCCAGTTTGCTATGCCTCCGGTATCAGCTACTGTTTGTACGCTAAATTCTGAAGCATTCCCTATAAAGATATTCCCGATATCTTGAATGTTGCTTATTACTTCTCCGCTTTCTATCCTCAGCGTATTGATCTTCTGGGTAAGATTGTTTATTTCTCCGTTGGGGTCGATCGTGAATTGAATCTGTTTGAGCTTCGTCGGATCAGTCAATTCGGTGGTGGTGGTCAGTAATTTATTTGATGCTTCGGTCAGCTCATTTATCTTTTTATTGTTATCAGAAAAATATCCTCGCTGATTTCCTCGATCGGTCCCGAAGAGAGAAAGGTACATGACATTGAGTCCCGTAGTTGGAAGTACCGTGTTTTGTACAAAAAATTGTTGGTAGCCAGGGACTTGGTCTGTAAGCGGTTTCCCATTGATGTAGGCAAAGAGATAGCCATTGCCTCCCGCATTTTTCGCTTGCAGTTTTACGTGGACGTCCGCACCTGTCCGAGGAAGCGAGAGCGTATCTTGTCCATTAATTTGTCCTGGTCAGATGATACCCATATTGATTGTCCCTGACTGAGTGACGAGATTATTCCGATTATCTAGCAGTTGAATATCTGCGTATGTGATGCCGCTTGCTATCTCTGGAGTGATGGTGGTCTGATCTAGAGATACCACTACTTTTTGTGCGTTACCCGGATGGACGTTGAAGACCAGCGTGATCGGTTTCAATCATGGAACATTGAGTATCATCTCTTCTCTACCGGCTTTGAGGGTAGGATAAAAGGTGATATCGGCTACGCCATCTTTGATCAAGAAATTACTTTGTTTCTGAAATGTTTTCTGTGTTTGGGTTGTTCCACTGAGCTGTAATGTCGTATCTTGTACGACTCCGGGAGTGAGAAGATTATTTTTACTACTTATGGCCAGGACGGAGTCTAATTTATTTCCATTCCTATCTTGGAGGAGTAATGAAATTTGAGGCAGTGCTGTTTCTTGGAGCTGAGCGATATTATTTACATCTTCTTGGACGAGATCGTTATTACTATTTGGTAATGTATAGCCCATGGCTCTGTTTACGCTATTTACGTTGGTGGAATAGACGAGCTGATGAAGATAACTTACATTGAGGATACCTTTGGCGACGATAATATTTTGTGTCCCGCTGATAAGCACGCCATTATTATTTGTTCCCGTGATCGTTAGTACTACAGGCATGTTTCCAGCGACCGTGTCTGGAGCCTGATAGATGAAGCTCGCATCAGCGAAATTATTTATCGTTAAGGATGTTTCTCCGTTGATCGTCCCTGTGCTGGGACTGATGGTGTATTGTTCTACGGTTTGCCCCAAGGGATTGTCATAGGCATCTTGTGCAGTGATATTGATCGGCATCTGTGCTCCATTCATGACGATACTTGTCGGTGTCGTGATATTTATCTTGGCGACAGGTCCGGCAAGGACAGTGACGGATTGGCTTTTCCGGATACATATAGAGGAGCTACCGATACAGATTTTTGCATTGATGACTGCGCTTCCCGCTTTGTTATTTTTGGCAATGAAATCTAATGTGGCACTTTGCTTGAGTGAAAGCGTGGCTGTATTCTGACAAAGATTTTGCGTCAGCACGCTAGTCCCATCCTTGATCCCTAGGCATACATCTCCTGTGCTGGAGAGTCTTACGGTGAGATTTCATAGATCTCTAGAAGACCCGATTGTGAGCTGTTTCGGCTCTGTACTATCAGTAAACCGACTGCTACTAGATGCTTGTAGGGAGATGAAATTATCGATATCATATAATTTTTTCTGTACGGTCGGAGAAGCATTTTGTATTGTCGTTTGATTGCTCGCTTCATTAGTGCTTGCCGCATCTGCAGTAAAGTCATGCCATTGGTCTACTCGACCGCTCAAGCTATTGCCAATATCTTTAAATGCGCCCAAAGCTACGGGACCCAACGAAGAACTAAAATCTACACTGATCTTGAATGGTTGCTTAAACGTAGTTTTGGCCCGACATTTCATCGCGTCTAACCGTGGAGATTTTCAGGTCTGGATATCAAAAAGTAGCGGACTACCAGAAGGATCTACACTACATTCAGCATTGATTTCATTTTCTATTTCGCTTTGTTGTGCTTGCTGAGTGATTGTATTCGCAGTATTTTGCGCTTCTGTTTTTTGAGTTTGAACGTCTTGGATCTGTTTCACAAAGGCTGGCGTATCACTTGTTTGCACGAAATCAAATCCATCAGAATTGATATATGCGACTTCATATCCCGTCTGATTATATGTCGGTGTGAGTATGGCTCATTGGTTATTATCAGACTGAAGATAGGTATCTGTAGTGTCGCTGATTTTCTGATTTACATTGAAGGTATTTTGTGCTTCGGCGATATCATCGTTAACATCGGTCTTTATCCCTTTCTCTGGTCGGGCGATATTTTGCTGATAGAGCAGCTTGGCGATCAATAACAATTTTTCATCTGATGATGATGGAAGCGTATTTCCGTAAATGTATTTTGCTCCATATAAGGATACAAGATTATCTAATGAGGTAGTGAGTTGTGTGATGAAAAAATCCTGAGGCAGGAGATTGTAATTGCGATTTGGTGTGGCTTGAGGATCTGTAGTGGCTAAGAAATTAAATGCATCCGTGTGTGCGTTATAGTATTGTGTCCTAGTATTTCGTTGACCAGTCAACTGTGCGTTGTAGTCCGTAACTTTATCTTGGAGGTAGACTTTGATTGCAGCCAGAATTTCATTTGGACTTTTAAGGACGAGTTTATTCCCTACGGTTTTGTATACAGAAACTTGGTAAAGATCTGGGTATGCAAATGTGACTACATCTCCTCCGATCCCTTGGAAGCTCACGTTTCTTACGCTATCGATAGGTCTATCTGCGGTGGTGAGATTCATAGCATTTATTTCTTCCGGAGTAGGAGAGACATTTTGCTGAGTGGTATCGATGAGTTTATAGGTATATATGTTGGCATCGCTATGCCCTGAATTGTTGGGTGTTCACTGCCGGTCTAAAGTAATGGTAGGTGAAATGCTATTTATCCGATGCCCATCTGGTAGGTGGAAAATGGTGAAGAAATCTACTGAAGGATAGAGAAGTTTCTCTTTGGAAACATATGGGATGCCATTGCTATCTATGGCATTGTCTTGGATCGAGGATGGAATTTTCGTCGCTCTAGGATATGAAATGATCCCCGCTTGATCTTCGGTTTCGATCATGGATGCATATTGTTTGATCCCCGCAAAGGAATCTGCATTTGTCTGATTCGTTGCTGTCCTTTGTGAACCGGCGATGTCATAGATGGAACTCACGGCATCCTGATAATTGGCTGCTAATAATTTATAAGAATTAACGTTGCCACTACTGCCTGTTAATGTCGCCTGGTCTAGGTTGATCGGAGAAGCTCCTCATCGTATCCTAACTGCGAAGTCTGTCATAGATTCTTGAGCGCCGTGAGAAATTCCCGATCCATAAATATCAGTAAACCCATTATTGTCTCCATACGTAGTATTTCGACTCACTGAGCCGATGCAGATATTTGAAAGTATCCAAATGCCTGAGCAATGTTCTTCCTGGAGTAGGTCTTGCTTAGTTCCACTTCGTAGTGCTAATTCAGTTGGCAGATTGAGGAGATTGTATCCTCTATTTGCCTCCACTTGTTGTGAAAGGATATGATATGAGCCTCCTACTGATTTTTCATCGTTGCTTACCGTGACCCCTGTGAGTGAATTTAAGTTTTGAAACGTTCCTCTATATATATTGGTATCAGCGATGCTATTCACGAGAGTGCCGGTGAGTCCAAAATAGAAATTCTGATATATTTTTTTCTTGGTGTTGGAAAGCAGATAATAACTTACCGTCTCATATCTTAATGGTAATGGATATTTCATCGCATACTTTTCTGTCGCTATTTTTTGGTTTAATCCACTTTCCAATGCAGTGTTCATCTGGATCAGGAAGGGCTGAATCCCATTAGTAAGATCGCCTAAGAGCCGATTATCTTTTTGGACGATCTTGGTGTAGTGGCTATCGATGTCATCTATCCATTTTCCGCTGAGATCTTGCGTATATCGTCTGGCCGCAGCTTGGACGTTGTCTTTCATGGTTGTCAAAAGCTTGGTACTGAGTAAGCTATCATATCCTTGGATAAGTTCGCTGACCGTTTTGCTCAAGACAAGCGTGGGTGTTTTGGTTCAGCTTAATGCTGCCATACTTCATTTCGCCACGTTTGATTCTGATGTGATCATTTGTGCATATCCTTGGAGTTCCGCGCTACTGGATTGAAGCCCGGTGGAGAGATCTGATCCGATATCTAGGATAGAATTGTTGTGCTGAGTTTTGAGTGTATTTAAGAGGAGATTGTTGAGTCTGTGATAGCCGATGTCTTCAGAAAAGATATTAGCATTGGCGTAATAATTGGTATTTTCAGTGACGTAATATTTTTTCAATCCGATAAAATCATCGTACCAAATTTTGGGTGCGACATAACTTGCAGGATCCTGATTGTAATTTTTGAGCTTCAAGAAATAATCATGATATTGGGTTGTGGTATCGAAGTTGATCATACCATGTCGCACTTCGGCTTGTCCATTGGGATTATCATTAGGGACGAAAAAGTTTTTATTCTGATCGTAAACGAACTGTTGGTCTTCGAAATCCACGTACGGATAGATACTGGGATACATAAATCCGTTATCTTCGATCACGGGCAAAGGAATATTCCCGATAAGTACGACACCGGCTAATTTAGAGGGCTGGTCTTGGATGCCATCAAAATACATATTCTCCAACATTTTCATGATATCTACTGCCTTCATGGTTTGAGTATTGATAGGCAGGACTACAGCTTTGGTATTGGCCTCATTGCCTTGGATATATTGAGTGGCGTACCATTGGACATCGGATTGGATGGATGGGTAGATATCTTTATCGACGATAATCGCGACGATCTGTGTCAGATCATTATTTCCTGCAGCGGAAACTTTTTGCCAATCTACAAAAAACACGCTATTCAGAATAAATGAAATAGCATAGATAGAAAGGAAGGTCCGGATGCTGAGTTTCTTGCTTATTCACTCCATAAATTTTGGTTTTATTTTCCAAATCAATAAATTATTGTCTTCGCGTGACAATTCAGTGTATCAAAATACAGGTGAAAAGAAAGAAAAACCTCTCTTTTTGCTGTTCGCTTATTGAGAAAATGTTATACAATAAATAAGGTATAAAAAACCAGAGTCATAATCATTTGTTCTTCGCTTCGCTCATTCGTCGTTAAGCTTGATTTTGTCTGATTGTCTTTTGCCTCCGGCGGTCTTTTACTTTTTGTCTTGATACAAAAAGTAACAAAAAAATCAAGTCGCGACAGACTCGCAGGCCTTATTCTACAGGCTAGTTATCTTCGTATATCTTTCTATGTTTGGTAGTCCATCTAGTTCGCCCCACCTTCGGTGGGTTCCCACTCACTTTATGTTTTGATTGTATCTCACATCGTCTTGGTTTGCTCAAACAAGTGTCGCGACGTTTTTCTTGCGATCCATAGTTTGCGTAGATAGAGTTATTGTTTTTGGATGCTCGTTTGCCAGAGATATCTTACAAATTGTCTATTGGACAAAATGAGAATTGATTTTCACTTCTACGATTCCATCTCCGATTATTTCGTACTTCTGTGGGAAATCTTCTACATCAAAAACCATGGCTGTCACTACATCAATTCCAATTCCATATTTCAGATTCTCTTTTTCCATTTCTTGTACGAGTAATGCTTGTCTGTTTTTTTCGGTATAATGGGGTTCTATAATAGTATCCTTGATGATCCCTAGTCATTCGAGCAGTTCATTATCTCTGGTGCTGACACAACTTCACAACACTTTTGCTCCTGCCGATTCGCCTATGATATATTCCGCATTCCTGATTAGCTGTTCCAGTTTGGGATTCGCTTTGATCTCATTTAAGAGATTACCGGTCTTACTCCCGCCACTCAGAAAAAGCAAAGGTGAATCTATCTTTTCTAGATCGCCTTCGTTAGCTGCATTAAGATATTCTATTCAGTCCAAGTTTACATGTTTAGTAAATCGACCATCTGCTCGTTCGATCTGAGATATGGTCGTCCTCGCAAAAGGGATATGAAGTATCTGTTTTGGTTTGAGCTTGTGGATGACCTGTTCGATGAGCTTCAAGAGCGGTTCGACAACAGAGTGATTGTCTTGCGTTGCAGCTCAGCCGAAAAGAAAAAGTTTCATTTAATTCACCATTTATTATGTAAAATTTTCTTCATGGTTGGGGGTATGCTTATTTCTCTTTTTCTATAATTATTTTCTTATCATTTGGTATATCAAAAAAAGGCCTCTTTAGAGTGTCCCATTTACTTGGGAGCGATCATCTTATTTCTTTTCCTTCTTCCAAAACCATTCATAGATTCCGTAACATCGAGAGATCGCGTAGACGATACTGAGAAAAAAGACGCCCCGTTGCCCATTGATATATGAGGTGATAAATCGGAATGGTTGTGTGATGAGACCTAGAACAAATCCTCGCTTATTTTTTTTGGCAACAAGGATGATAGCAGTGACCCCAAAGAGAAAGATCATCCCTTGAGAAAGTTGGTCTCGTGTGATGGGCATGGAGGTTGGATGAAAGAATAAAGATAAAAGAGGAAAGATTGGTGTAGGATTAGAGGCTAGAAGCTAGTATCTAGAACCTAGAATCTGAAACTGAGTTATAATTCTCCTTCTCGTTCAGCGAAAAATTCTTTTAGAAAATCTTCGACATATTGATGTCTATGTTCGGCTATCTTTTTAGCGGTCTTTGTATTTAGTCTGTCTTTCAGAAGTAAAATCTTTTCATAGAAGTGATTGATGGAGGTACTGTCATCTTTTTCATATGCTTCAGCTGACTGATGCAAGATAGGCTGTTTCCCTGTGATATGTATTGGTCTCTGGATAGATCCTCCATAGGCAATAACTCTTGCAATACCCATAGCTCACAGTGTATCCAATCTATCGGCATCTTGAACCACCATTCATTCTTTACTGCTCATTTCAGATGTTACGCCAGCTCATTTATAGGAGACATGTTCTACGATGTGACATACTTGATCTGTGACGGTGTCTGAGATAGCTAACTTTTGTAGTCGATTTCTTACTTTCTTGATTCATTCGCCTTCAACATTATATTTTAGATCTCCGATATCATGAAGTAATGCAGCGAGTTGTACTACAAAAAGATCTACGTGCTCGTGTTCTCAGATGTGAATAGCATTTTTTCGGACGCGATAGGTATGCCACCGATCGTGACTTCCTTCAGCATCCTTAAAACTTTCCTTCACAAACTCTGCAGTTTTCTGGATGATTGTCTCTTGATCCATGTGTAGCGATGAGGAAATAAAAATTTGAAGCAACTTATTTCTTTGTCCTCCCATGGAGTATCATCACTCCATCGTCATCTTCCAATTTGGTGATATCATAATTGATTTGCTTTTTGGCGAGATATCAGTATAATGATATTAATTTATGGTGATATTTGATGACATCATCAATGACGATCACCGTCTTATCTGTACATATGTTTTCTAGTTTTGCCAGGTATGAACCATATTGCGCTTTTTGTCCATCGACGAAAACAAAGTCTACGTGATTTTGAGGAAGAAATTTTTCTAATGGTATCTCTAGAGCATTATAAGGATAAGAAATCAGATTGTAGGTCTGACTTGCGATAGTATTGTAACGTCATTCCCGATATCCAGGATAGGAAATTTCCAATGAATACAGTTTCCCTCACCGTTTGTTTATGATATTTGCCATATATATCCCACTATATCCTACGGCTCATCAAATTTCTAAGCACACTGCCGGTTTTGTTTTCTTTAGCATCTTAGCCAAAAAGCCTTCTGTCGCTTTGCTTATGATCGGGATATTTCTTGCCTCACAATTGGTCCTCAGTTGGTGTAAATCAAACATGATATGGATTAAGATTAAATATGTCTTATTGTTATTGGTTATTTGTTATTGGTTATTGGGTTGTGAGATAAACTCATCTCAATATACCAATACACAAATATACCGATATACCGACACCCAGCCATAAATTAAAATCTTTTAAATTATAATACTTATTAACTAATGAATGAAACACAATTATTACCAATGAAAGCTCCTGTGGGCACAAATCCATCAGGACAACCAACACCCCGCAATACTGCTGGGTTCAGACCACAACCAGCTGTAGTAAAACCTGTACAAGGAGTAAAGCCAGTACAACCGGTTAGACCAGTCCAAACTGCAAAGCCAATCCAAATTGTAAGACCAGCACAAGGAACTAGGCCAATTCAAGTCACAAAACCATCAGCGGCGCTACAAGCTAAGCCCTCTATCGTTCCCAAAACTATAGTTCCAGAAACTTCTGTCCCTATGCAGTGAAATCTTTCTATCAATTTTGGTCAGAAAAACAATCAGAAAAAATCTTATCCTCCCAAAAAGTATGCCGCATGAGGCAGGGAAAAAATGAGCTCTGAAGCATTTATCCGTAAAGAAACTCCCTCAGCACTTGCTGGAGTGAAAGATCTTAGGAAGCTGATCAAAAAAGATGAAGTCCCTGTCAAGATCGGGAACCTTATCGGACTGGAACAGGTCGGACAATGTATGTTTGTCGAGTACAAAAATGATATCATCATTGTCGATGCGGGGATGGAATTTGCTGCCAATGAAGAATTAGGCGCAGATTATATCATCCCAGATATCGCGTATCTCAAAAAAAATAAGAGTAAGATCAGAGGTATCCTTATTACCCACGGGCATTTGGATCACGTCTGAGCTATCAAAAATATTATAGAGGAATTAGGCTATCCTATTATCTATACCACTCCACTAGCTTTGGGGATCATCAAAAAGACCTTCGATGACTACAAAAAGGCGAACTTGATCAAATACAAGATCATCGATCCGGACTTGGATCTCGTCAAACTCTGATGTTTTACTGTGGAATTTGTCAGAGTAAATCACAACATCCCAGAATCTTTAGCATTGTCTATCCAGACACCTAAGGGGATCATTTTCGATTCGTGAGATTTCAAGATCGATCATACTCCAGCCATCGATAGACCTACTGACTTGGCGAAGATTGCCAGGATCGGTACGGAATGAGTAAAATTGTATACCTGAGATAGTCTTGGATCTCAAAATCCTGGACGAGCAAAATCTGAGAAAGTGATCTGAGAAACTGTCGATATGCAGATCAAAAATACCCAATGAAGGATCCTGATCGCTACCTTTGCAACGAATATTGGAAGAGTGATCCAGATCATCAATAGTGCTATCAGATACAATAGAGTCGTCTTCCTCTCAGGAAGATCTATGATCAACAATATCGAGATCTGTCAGGAATTGGGATATATCAATGTACCCAAGGGCATGATCCGCAAACTGGACGACGATGTCAACAATATGCCTCCTGAAAGAGTGTTGGTCCTCTGTACTTGAGCTCAGGGAGAGGAATTTGCCGCATTGACGAGAATGTCTAGAGGTGAACATCCTCAAGTTACTCTGGGTAAATGAGATACGATCCTGATGTCCTCATCTACCATTCCAGGGAATGAACTTGCTACCAATAAGATGCTCAACAATTTACTCTCTAGATGAGTAGAGCTGATCACCAACAATGATATGGATGTGCATACTAGTTGACATGGATATGCTGAAGATCATAAAATGTTTCTGAGTCTTTTGAAGCCGCAATACTTCATGCCAGCATTCGATGACATGACACACAGATATGCACACAAAAAACTTGCATTGGATCTCGGTATCCCAGAGGAGAATATTATCATGCCGATGGAAAATGGTTCTATCATCGAGATGTATGATGATGTCGTCCTGATTGGCGATCAGAAATTGAAATTGGATACTATCTTGATCGATGGGAAAGGCCAATGACATATGTCTGGTGAATACGTCATCAAGGCTCGTCATATCATGGCACAAAATGGAATCGTCGCGCTTGTCTTCAAGGTAGACACCAAGACCAGTGAATTGGTAGGAAATATACAGATCGAATCCAGAGGGTTTGTCTACTCTTCGGAGGTCAAATCCATTCACACTCAGATCGTGGAATTTGCTAGAGCTAAGTATAACGATAACCTCAAGAAACGCATGGATGTCAGAGAAAATCTCAGACAACTCAAAGAAGTTTTGGGAGAATTCATCGCTAAGATTATCGGTAGGGTCCCCATGCTGATGCCTATGTTTGTCTATATCAATAGAGATGCTCAAAATACCAGTGGTGACTTATCTTCTGATGAAGCTATTGTCGGAATGACATTGGAAGAGCAGGGATATGATGACTAAGCGACGAAGTCGCTTGTTGAGAGTTGAGGCTCACTTTGTTCGCAGTTGAGGGTTGAGAGATTGAGTGTCGGAAAATTACAATGTCTCAATGTCTCCACCTCTCAATGTCTCAACTCTATTTATAAATTGAAATATTGTTTCTAATAGTTATATACGCTGTATGACTTTATTTTTCTTATTATACACTCATGGCTGATTATCATCAAAGACAGAATACCTTGACCTGGTCGACGACTAGGATCACCGTCTTGGAATACTGCAACAAAAAGTACTTCTTCAATTACTATCCTCATGCGCTCAAAGATGTAGATCAGAAAGTCCGACTGGACGCGTTGCTGCTCAAAAATCTCAAGAGTTTGGATATGCGGATGGGAGAAAAGACTCATCATCTGTTATCTGATTATCTTAAAGCTTTGAAAAAAGGTGAGATCACTGATGAGAAAATACAAGAATTGAAACAATGAATAGCTGCAGAGATGGGCGAAGAATTTGAAATTTCGAAGAACAGAGATTATTCTGCTGGATATGATAGAGAGCAGAGATTTGGCTTGTCTGAGCATTTTTATGGAGAAGATATTGATGGGGCATTTGAAGGCGCGATCAAAAAAGTATGGAACAATCTAGATGCATTTATTGAAAGTGAGTGGAACGAGAAAGTGCAAGAATATTTCAAAAAGGCCAAGACGGTCTTTATCGAATCTCCTAGACAGAAAGACTTTGAAAGTATGAAACTGAAGTTGGGGAGCATTCCCGAACTTAGGAATATCAACGTGATGGCCTCTCCAGATTTTGGTGTGATCTTTGACGACAAAAAATATCTGATCATAGATTGGAAATCCGGACAAGAAAAAATGGATGACGGTGTTTCCGACCAGATAAAGATTTATGCTCTGATACTTATCCTCAAAAACGGCATCCTTCTGGATGATACGGAGATGGTAGGTTACGAGGTGTATCTCCCTAGTCTCAATAAGATCGGAGGAAAGATAACGAAGGCTGATATCGATGGCATCATCGAAAAACTTAAGGAAGATGTAGAATATCAGAAGCAATTCCTCATCGATGGAGACGTGTTTAAAAATGAGCCATTGCCACATACTTCATTTGCTAGGACCAAGAGTGAAAAAAAATGCGCGAGTTGCACATTTAGGAAAGTATGTCAGGAATTGAAAGAATTGGAGTAGAGGGTTGGAAGGTTGGAAAGTTGGAGGATTGGAAGGTTGGATGATTGGAAGGTTGGAAAGTTAAAATGTTCCCACACTCCCACGTTTCCACATTCCCATATTCCCACGTTTCCACGTTATTCTATTCTTGTATGAAATGTGGGAATACGACGATCTTCTCATCGGCAATATCATATGATCTATGCACAATAGGTTTCATAAATGCAGAAGGGACAAGGTGAAGCTTGATCCTTTTTTGTAATTGCTTTTTTATCAGCTGGAGCAAGAAATATTTTCCTGTCATAGCCAAAATTTTGATGGGATTTTTGGTCTGGGCCGAGCTGATGAAATTTTTCAATGTCAGTGGATATCTGATCTGAGCCTCATTTTGTAGTTTACTGGGATAAGGAAAAAAATATCCTAGATCGTGGTACATCATCCGCTTTTCAGCTTTGGACCATTTGCTGATTCGCAGAGGAAGTCGTCCTAAATATCTGAGGATGCTATGATACCAAATGATCTCTGGTTTGATTTTTTTTATTTTTATTCGTAATTTTATGCTTGCGATGATATTGAAAATCGCTGTTACGAAGCCCAGATACTTTATGATCTTTCCTCGAAATCCTTTGGGAATTCTGACCCCAAACATCTCCACTTCATAGCCCATAGAGATTAGAATGTCTTTTGCGTCATTGATATAGGTTTCCAATCATCAGATTCTATTGGTGAAATCTGATACGATCAATATCCTCTTTTTTTCGCCTATCTGATATGCGATATTAGCCTTCCGATTTTCGTTGCTATATTCTTTCAAGATATCCGAGACGGGGAGTGAACCCGTGAAGAAGTCCTCCTGTCCGAGACGGTGGATCAGATAAAATAATTTTTCTGGAAGAGTTTGTCCGTTCGTCTTTCCCAGATCAAGTGCCGGATCTATAAATGGTGCGGTTCCGCCTTTTGCGAATCCGATCGTAGGTAATCCTCGAGCCAATCCGGTCAATGCGATCAATCCAAATGATTCTAGGCAGGTCGATGGCATGAGGAGAAAATTACAATTACTCGTATATCTTCTGATCGTTTCCAGATCTTGTCGTCCGAAAAAATGGATGGTCTTATATCTGTGCGCAAGTTCCTGGATCTCTTTTTCATAACTTCACGCGCCGAAGACGAAAAGCTCAAAAGGTAATTCATCACCATCTTCCCCGAATCTTAAAATCATCTCGATGATCGCATCAAATCATTTTTCTTTTTCTAATCTTCAGAAATATAATAATCAGAGCATCTAGTTACATGTATGATAAAGAAGCGTTTCCCAATTGTGTGCTCCTTTGTAAAGGAGCTGGCGAGCTAATGCGAGACTGAGGATTTAAAATCCCCCTCCCCTTCGGGTTTCCCCCTTCGCAAAGGGGGCCACTCTTTGAGAGATATTATTATATATAAGAAGAATAAGATGTTGAGGAGGTTATTCTTTGTTCGCTTCGTGAATCAGGGTCTCTAATTCCTCCATGATCTTCTCTCGAGTCTCTTGGGTGTCTGCTTCGACGGTATATCTGATGATAGACTCGGTGTTGGATCCTCTGACGTTGAGTCGCCATCATTCTGCATGTACGCTTATCCCATCTAAAGTGTGCGTGTGTTCATCTTGATATTTTTCTTTCACCTTTTCTATGATCTTTTGTTTGTCTTTGACATACACTTTTCTGACAATGCCTTTGTGATATTTTCTGTAGTGGTGTATCATCTCATGAGATGAGGGATATTTTTCCAAAACCTGTAACACATAGTATAGGGCCAATAAGGTGCACTCATGACCGCCTATGCTTCTAAACATAAAGTGGCCACTTGTTTCTCCTCCGAGAGATCATTGCTCTTTATCGAATATTTCCTTGATGAAGAATCTTCACATTTTGGTCATGATAGGGGTCCCCTTGTATTTTTCTATAGTTTCTGCGACGATTCTGGAGCAGGTAAGATCGTAGAGGATTTTGCCTTGGGGCTCTTCATATTCGAGGATATGTCTCGCCATGATAGCGAGGATGAAATCTAATTCTATGATCTCTCCTTCATTATCTACGAATCCTATCCTATCCGCATCTCCATCAAACATGATGCCTAGATCTGATTTGTGTTGGATCGTATCTTTTTGTAGCTGTGCGTAAAACTCCGGGACACTCGTGTCTGAAATATGTGCTTTGAAATCTCAGTCTGGCTCTGCATTTATGAGGAAGCAGGTATGCTTGTGTAGATGGGTCTCTATAAATTCTTTCTCTACTGTCCCTGCGGCGCCATTGGAAAAATCTATGCTCAGTGTAAACTTTTTCTGCAGAAGATCAAACTTCTTATCCAAGAAAGTGAAGAATTTATTTTTTTTCTCTATGATCTTGGCAGATGGTGACTTGATGCTTGGCTTTTCTAGTAGAGGAAGGGGAGCGTCGCTATATGCCTCTTGAAATAAGTCCCAGAGAAAATCAGAGGCCACGAATATCACCTCTTTATCAAAAAATTTGAGTCCTACGTGTTCAGGTGGATTGTGTGATGCTGTGCAACATACAGAGAGATCAAAGTCCTTCTGCCCTATATAATAGAGTACTGCAGAACTGCATATTCCATAAGGGTAGTCTTCGCTACTTTCAAAAGCCGCATAGCTGATTTGGATATCAGGAGTCGTGTCGCTGATACCTTTCTCAAATGCAGTGATCAATGTGACGCTTTTTTCCCTTACATCACAGCCAATAAGTAGAGTGGCTCCTTTCCCAAATTTTTCGATCATATATTTGCCGATGACTTTCCCCATCGTGTAAGCGAAATTTTCATCGATTTCTTTGCCATAGACTCCTCTGATATCATATGCTTTAAATGCTTTCTTGTATTCTGGATGCATCGGAGAACTGAGGGAGTAAAGATATTGCGGGATGTTTTCTTAATTGCCTTGATAAAGAGTTCAGGTACAGTTTTGCCCATCTGCACCTAGCATAGATGTGATTTCTCCAGATAACTCTGCTTGTAAGTTTTTCACTAATGTTCATGTGGTATAGATGCATATATCATCTTCTCACACCATTTTCTGCATACTTGCCTGCATCTGTGCAAGCTGTGTGGTGATCTCTGATAATTTAGCTCCACTCGCTATTGCACTTTGTATCTGCCCTGTAGACATGCTTATGTCTGAGACATCCATACGTTCATATATTTTGCATTGATTTCATTCCAATCATCTTATCTGTCTGTATAATTGTGAATGAAAGGTTGCTCAAAACATATCAAACTTTGCATCTGTCATTATAGCAGCTCATGAATAACAGGTCCCTGCTTTGTTGATAAAATCATTTGTTACTCAACTATATGAATTTATTTTGAATCATAGGGCACTGATAAATCCTTCCCAGAAGTTCCCCTGTGCTTCTGCTATCGTATCTCAGCCGGAGAATGCTTGAGCATCACCTGCTATCTTTGATACTCTGTATACCAAGGTAGCAAACGTTCATCTTGAAATAGGCGCAGTTTTATTTGATAGATTTAGTCCATCAGATATTCCAAGTTCTGTCGCTCTTGAATAATAATTTTTGGATCGGTTGCTTTGTGGTTCATCCAATAGCCCTTCGTATGTCCTTATCACGATCGCTATCGCTTGTTCATTTGTTAGATTGCCAGAGGGAGTGAACTTACGATTGCTCCCTTTTATATATCACAATTCGCAGGCTTTGACTATGGAATCTTTTAACGTATTGGTCTGGGCTACATCATTGAATGTGTGACAGGCGGGATTTGGATTTCAACTCTGCCCTAAAATATTCTGTGCAAATATTGCGATAAATTTTGCAGCTTCATCTCTACGTATACTCCTTTCTGGATGGAATGCCGCTGATGTCGAAAAAACAGTTAATCCATTCTCATACATCCAAGTCACTACTTCTTGAGTAGTGGTCCCTTGTGTTTGTGCTAGCGCCATACATGGGATCACAGAGCACAACACTACTAATGGAAGGAGCTTTTTTATAAGGTTCATGGGAATAGAAAATAATATAAAAAATTATTTTTTTAATTTCTTTGTCTTTTCTTTTTTTCGTTTCTCAATGTTCGCATGATGTCCACTTAATAAAATCTTTGGTACTTTCATTCCTAGCACTTCTTCTGGATGTGTGTATTGAGGATATTCGAGATTATTCATATTTTCTTTGATGTTGTAACTTTCGTCTTGCCGACTGGCTTCTTCCTTGATGACTCCAGGGATCAACCTTGTGATCGCTTCGATCATTACCATTGCTGGCACCTCTCATCATAAGGTAACGAATTGTCCGATGGATATTTTCTGGAAATTCTTCGGATATTTTTTCTTCATGTACTGCTCAAAACGATAATCAACTCCTTCGTATCTAGTACAGACAAAAATGAGATTTTCTGACTCACTCAGTGCGTGGGCTTCCTTCTGTGTGAAGACTTTTTTTGATGGGCTAAGAAGTATAATGTTGAAACGTTGAAGCGTTGAAGCGTTCAAACGTGATGGAGTTTTTTTTGACTTTCAGACTTTCAACTTTAGAGACTTTATGACTTTTTCGACTGCCTCAATTGCTGGTTTTGCTTTCATGAGTAATCCCGCTCATCAACCGTAGATTGCGTCATCTACCTTCTGATGTCTATCCGGACAAAATTCTCTAGGATTCACAAAATCAAAGCTCAGTATTTTCTTTTCTTGAGCTTTTTGGATAAGAGAAGTGTTTACGAAACTCTTAAAAATGTCTGGGAATATACTTATGATATGTATGTTCATATCTACTTTCTATGATGTAAATTTGTTTGAATGGTCGGTTTGTTGAGTCACGTCTTTTTGTTTTAAGTTTCCCTTTACAGGACAAGTAAGTGTTAAGTTCTGAGTTATGGATCTTTTGTTAACTTAAAACATAAAACTCAACACTTCAAACAATATTTAAAATCCTTTTGCCAAGTATTGAATCAATCTAATGATGAAATATGAGCAAGCGACTACGATCAGTCCGATGAGGGATCAGGTAATTCATTTTTTTGCGGTTGTGGGATCTTTGCCGTTGATACCTGCGAAGATAAACATAAGTCCTGAGACGATCAATGCAATCGTTACAATTGTCCCTATAAAAAATGTCGCGGATAAGACAATATCTTGAACAAATAATCATACGGAGGTAGGATCGTTTGGATTTCTGACACTACTTCTGATCCCTAGCGTATCGTAGATATTGAGTTTGCATTGTCCATTGACGAGCTTGGTCTGATCGCAATCTATGCCGAGATAGGCTTTGGATGCAGCTGGAGATCCAGAAGTGGTAACGGTGCTGTTTGTCGTGGCATCTATCGAGCTACAACAATTAAGAGTCTGTCAATCAATCGTTGTATCTGCAATTGCTTCGTATCCGCTTTGACAGCCTCAATTCGACTGATCTATGTCGTAGAAATCTGCACATGTAGCTGGTGTTGCATTGCACGCAGTATTACAAGTCGTTAATTCTGTCCCGCATGCATATCATTCGGTTGGTGTGGTTGCTTCTGACATGCAGGTAGTATCTGTATCTTGACAGGTTGCTACGCAGTTCTCTGCTCCTTGAGCAAATATAAAACCATTCCCTAAAAATATCATTACTAGGAATGTGCTGATTATTTTCTTCATAGATTTGCTTTAACGATAAAGGTAGCTCCACTATATAAATTCTTATGGAGTTTGCAAATTTAATTGGGTTCTATTTTTATAATTCATTCCATCTGTTTAATCGCCAAATAATAGACTAACGCTTCGCGACGAATGCTTGTCCTCCCTTGGAGGGCTTCGCGCCTAAAAATAGCTTTAATCAGCCTAGCAACTGTTTGTCTATCGTTTGGCTATTTTTAGTCTATTTTAGGCCATTTCTGTTTATTTGAAAAAAGTTCCCTTAAAAGTATACTATCAATATGAGGACACTGAAAGATTCACTGAGAAAGACTATGGCCCAGAAGCACTGGGGCAAGAATATGATAGGTGCGATTGCCTTCAATGAAGTGAAAGCATATTTTGATGGTAAACTGAAAGTCGTAAGTGATCAGTTTGGAGAAGACAAGCTGAACATGGAAGGT
>CAIXFE010000052.1 GCA_903918675.1 uncultured bacterium | reverse complement strand
TTCAGTCCGCATTCTTCGCCTTCTCCTACTTCTTTGACTTCATCTTTATTTTTATGGAGAGAGATCAGGTTACCCGTACATCGGATATCTTCACCCCTCATGACCGTAAATTTGACTTTGCCATGGAGCTTACCGAAGATCACTTTTCCTCAGACCGTCATATCTTTATTTTTGGTAAAGAAGACTGCCAATACTTCCAGTTTAGCAAACAGCACTTCATGCTGCTCGATCTCGACCATGCCAAGAAGTAAGTTCGTCAGATAATCAGTCAATTCATAAATGATATCGAAGTTTTTCATCTCTATCTTCATCGTATCAGCTTTCCTTTTGAGGATCGCATTCATAGAGATATTGTATCATAATAATAACGCTCCTGATGCTTGTGCTAATGAAAGATCTGAATCCGTAAAATGTCCGACATCTGAATGCACCACCTTGATAGTAACATTTTTTGGCAAAGTGATACCGCTTACCGCCTGCTTCAATGCCTCCAGACTCGATGAGCCATCAGACTTCAAAACAAGTCTCAATTCGGATTCAGCACTACCTGATTTCAGTTGATCGATAAATTGTTGGACTACAGATTCTGGATGTTGCATGGTAATCTGTTCTTGAACTAAGGCTATCTTATCCTGAGCATCTTTTTCATTTTTTACCACCTCTACGATACGGCCAGGCTCAGGCAAATGCGTGATTCCCAAGATCTGTACAGGATCACCTCCCATCGCTTGGACGACACTTTGGCCTTTCCGATTTTGCATCCTTCTGACTTTCCCATAGGTATTGTATGCTACGACGATATTCCCGATCTTCAACGTCCCAGTCATCACGATCATAGTAGTCACGACACCTTGTTTCGGATCTTTATGGGCATCTAGGACGACTCAGACTGCAGACCTATTGGGATTGTATTTGAGATCCAACATTTCAGATTGCAATAAGATGGCCTCCAACAATTCGGGGATCCCTTGTCATGTCTTGGAAGAGATACCGATCACAGGGACATCACCTCACCGATCTTCAGGAGTCAATCCGTACTTAGCGATATCAGATTTGATCTGATCTATTTTATTCCCTGGTTTATCGATCTTGGTAATGGCGACGATAATAGGCACTCCAGCGGCTTTTGCGTGGCCGATAGATTCAACGGTCTGTGGCATCACACTATCATCAGCAGCGATGACGATCACCGCGATATTTGTCAGTTTAGCGCCTCTCGCTCTCAGACTCGTAAATAATTCATGCCCGGGAGTATCGATGAAACAGATCTTCTTCCCTTCATAATCGACGACAGAGGCTCAGATAGACTGAGTAATCCCTCAGGCTTCGCCTTCGGCAACGGTGGTCTTTCTGAGATAATCCAGCAGAGAAGTTTTCCCATGATCTACATGACCCATGATCGTCACGATAGGAGGCCTAGAAAGCAGTGTAGGAGCCTCTTTATCCAGCGCTAAGATCGCTTGAAGATCTCCACTCATAAAGGATTCTACATTCAGTTTATTTTCTTTTCTCTTCACTTCTACATTAAATTCTCCAGCGATCAGCGCCGCCGTATCGAAATCCAGCGATGCAGTCACTCCTTTCATGATCTTATTTTCCAATAATTTTTTCATCACTTGCTGCAATGGCACTCCCATTTTTTCAGAAAATTCTTTCACTGTGATATGTTCGTTGATGGTGATCTCTTGCTTCTTCACAAGATTTGCAGAGCCCATAGCTTCTCTGTGGATCCTAGGTGCGGCAGGTCTTGGTGCACTGACAGAAGGAGTATGTGTAGGATGTCCTCATCTAAATGAAGGTTGTCCGTTTGGCTTTCCAGCAGAGAAATTAGGCCTATTGCCTGGTCTCTGAGGAGTATATGAGGGCTTCTGATGTCCACCATGTTGGGGAGGTCATTTCTTTACAGGTCTCGCAGACACAGAAGGTCTCGAAGGTCTGACAGGTCTCTCATATCCTACAGCACCTGCAAATGGTTCCTTCTTGGGAAGGATGGAATCGAAAGACATAGGTGCATGACGAGGTTTCTCGAGGATCAAGCTCTCTCTTTCTTCTTCTATTTCAGTCTCTTCACGACTAGGTTTTTTCTCTTCTTTTTTGCTAAAACCAAGTCCAGAAAGAAATCATCCAGCTCACAATTCACCAGCTTTCAGTACCTTTGCTTCCTCCTTATCGGCTCCGCCTACCGGACGGGCAGGCTTTATAACCTTCTCAGCTTTTTCAGAAACTTTTCAGATTTTTCAGTCACTCTTTCAGCTTTTTCAGCCAGTTTTTCAGATTTTTCAGTCACTCTTTCAAACAACTTTTACCATACAACAAAAAATATAAGAGAATAAAGTGCTTACCATACTAGCTATCTCCAAAGCAATATCAAGCCGTATTACGCCAACATGAGCCGATACTAAAAAAATCTCCAGCTACTGCATGAAGAGGTATATCGTGAATCTCACCGACTATTATGTATTGAGTATCTTTTTTAGCTTAGGGATACTCCTAGATATGATATGCCAAATCATTTCTTTATCGATATGATGATAGGTATGGACAAGAATATTTCTAAATCAAACGATATCTTTGTAAGGTAACTTCAATTCATTGGGGAAAAATTTGTCTATCTTGGCTGCTATTTCTCCTATCTGGACAAGTGGAGTAAGACAGGCATCTATCTTTTCTTCACTTTTAGAGAATTGCTCGAAGGTTTTGATCCCTTTTGTGTACTTCTCGATCTTCCCTATCATCTCCTTCATTCGAGAAATGTAGATAGCCAATGATTTATCCATTAGAATATCTTCACTAGAGAATTAAAAATATGTTTCCCAAATTTTTGATCAAGTGTATTATAATTTACTAGATCTATCGGCAGAGAGATATCCTTTTGGATATGCCCATATATACTAAAAATTCCTCATAATGATTTATCTTTTTTAGAATCATATTCATAAAGCAGATCTATATCGCTTCCTTGATGTGCTTTATTTTTTGCATACGATCCAAAAAGTCGGAGATGAGCAACGCCAGATCTCTTAAATATATTTTTTATTCTCACTGTCTTCAAAAGCTTGATCACATCTTCCTTACCCATTCTATTTTTCTAAGGAATAAATCAATAACAAACATTGCCTCTCTAATATAGCTATTTTCTACATATTTACAATAGCTAATGTCGTTATGTCCCACTTTTCTAGTGAAGTGAATGTCGTTGAATATAAAAAGTTCAGAAATTTAGTAACCAGAATCCCAGAACTTAGAATAGCCCCTCAAAATTTGACAAAAAAGAACCTTTGGAGTATAATTGAACTTAGCTTGAAGCTTGAAGCCCGCCTTGGTGGCGGACAAGCAGAAAACTAAAAAAAATTATCCGTTCTACATAATCAAAAAAAACTCCAACGCTGTTAACTGTTAACTGTTATCTGTTAACTGTTCTCTACTATTCATCACTTCATCACTTCATCATTTTATCACTTTATCATTCGATCCCATGTTCCACTCCCACAACGTATATCAACAAAACCCAACCAAGATAAAATTCAGAAATCTGATTCTGCTTTTCTTGACGATCGTCTTGTGATTTGGAGCAGTATTGACCTTCGCAGATCTGACCATACAGACAAGTATCCAGAATGCACGACAGACCATCCAGAAGATTAGTCTCACCAGTGATGGGACAGATTCTGGAACCGTAGATATGGAATTATCTCCCAACGGTATGTATATCAATCCTAGTATTCTTCACCCGCAGACATCATTCTCATGAAACGTTTTGGGTATGGATGCTTTGGGAAATGTCATCTACGTCAGTAGCCAAGGCCTCGTCACTTCATGATGAAGCATGACAGGAGGTGATGGAGATCGAACTACAAGTGGTACAGATATCTATAGAGGTACAGGAAGCGTCGGCATCGGCTGACCGGCTACTGCTGGAGAACTCCATATCATGGATACCTGATCCACAGAACTTACTCTCGAAGAGCGAGATCCCGCTCATGCAGCGAACGAACATTTCACCATCACAGGAAGGACATGGACGATAGGAGCCTATACAAATAATTTTTTCCTCGGTATCCCTGGAGTAAACGCATATATGACTATCCTATATGGAGGAAACGTCGGGATATGAACCACAGGTCCCACAGCACCTTTACAAGTGATCGGCGACTTCATTGCCGGCGGACAGAGCAACACCGTCTCTAGTAGTAACTCATCTATCGCAGCAGGACAGTTCAATAGCATCTCCTGAGGCTTAAGTGAATCATCCTTCATCTGATGAGGACAACATAATAGTATCAGCTTAAGTTTGGATGCGGCTATATTAGGAGGTGGAGCATACAATGCGATCACAGGAAGCAGCTACGGATTTATCGGGGGATGAGGACACAATGGCCTCTCATGAGGTAGTTATAATTTTGTGTGATGATGAATGAGCAATCAGATAACATGATCATCAAGTTACTCTACCATACCATGATGATCACAAAATACAATCACAAATGCTGGCAACAGCCTGGCTTGATGAAAGAATGCTCATGTAATAAATGCCAAC
>CAIXFE010000051.1 GCA_903918675.1 uncultured bacterium | reverse complement strand
TATTTCTTCGATAATATTCTTAGCCTTCTTAGGGATGCTCGCTCAATAATCAGACCATGATATCTCTTCCAACATAGATACGAGTTCTGTGATTATTCCCTCATAAGCAGTCTTCTTCCCTTCCATCTCATCCAAGATATGTCATTCCCTCCTAATGAGCGAAAAGAGGTCTTTGTAGACAGCCATCTGTACAGTAACATCCTTTTTATTCTTTTCTGCCTGAGTAGCGGGTGGTGTAGCAGGATAGATAACTGACTGAGAAGATAGTGTGATAACCTTCCCATCAGGGGTCAGATTGATAGTCGGTGTATATTTTTCTTCACCAGAAGTGGTAGCATACTTAAGTGAGACCATGCTCTTGAGAATTTCTTTCAGATTTTGACAATCAGGATCCAATTGCTTGATACCCAGGGCATCTAAACTACTTTGTGAAACCTTCATAGGATCGATAAGCATGACATCTATTGCCTTCTTATACAATTCTCTTATATCTCCTTTAAATTCAGTGAAGGCCTCAGGAGCAATCTGAAAATAATGAGTGCTTGGAGAAAAAGCTATCTGCAATAACTCATAGAGTTTATAATCCTTGAGTAGTCCCAATCTTTCATTTCCTTCTAACTTCGAATTCTTCTTGATGATAATATGATTTTCACAGGCCTCCTCAAATTTCTTCTCTTGTAATAGCAATGATTCATTAGTAAAAAAATGCATCAGTTGCTCCTTGGCTTTTTTTACAGTCATATCCAGGTAATTATTACCAAGTATTTCAGCCAGTTTCTGGTTAGCAATATCAGGGATTCCTTGAAGTTGAGTATTACCATGATGAAGTGAAAGTTCTTTTAATATAGATTGAATTTCAGCGATTTCCATTTCTCAAAATAATAATAAAGCCATTCTCCTTTATATCCATCCGCTCTCAAATTTCAATAAGAACTTGACTTTATAGACATCGCCACCCGGGTGCCAATTGAGATCGATGAACTCATTGCCTGCGATCTGCTCAATTAGCACCCGGGTGAGAATTAAAATAAATTACAAAAAATTCCTTCAAATATAAACGATCTATACGAGACGTAGCCGGTTCAGTAGTTACTTAGGCATATTTTTCAATTAGTTTCAAATCCCGGCGCAGGACTGGAAAGACTACTCTGACTAAGCAAACCCCTGGCCGAGACATCGTGTACTCTGTCGAGGCCTAGACTTTTTTGGTGACTTTTTGGGGCAATGCCAAAAAGTTACCCTCCAGAGGACACTAGGAAAGACGCTGTAAAGTATCTTTTGAAACCACAGATAAAAATCCGATTGAGAATGACAAGCAAAAACGTACAAACAGATTCAGAAATGTATAATGTATAATTTATAATGGATAATTTAGGAGTTTCCATACAAAAAGACTACCGCCATTATCAATTATCAATTATTAATTATTAATTATTAATTCTCTTCCAATGTCCCAAGTTACCGATGAAATTCTCAATAATATCGACATTGTCGATGTGATAAGCAAATATGTCCCGCTCAAAAGATCCGGATCCAATTTTTCTGGTAACTGCCCATTTCACAATGAGAAGACGCCTTCATTTATGGTTTCGCCAAGTAAACAGATTTTCAAATGTTTCGGCTGTGGAAAAGGATGAAACGTTATTACCTTCGTCCAAGAGATCGAGAGGATAGATTTTCGAGATGCGATCAAAGAATTAGCTAAGCAAGGAAATATCGATATCAGTAAATATCAGAGCGATAAATTTACCAATCAAGCTTATACGGACGAGAAGGAGAAGATCAAACGCTTACATAAATTGACTCAGCAATATTTCGTCGCTGAGTTGCAGAAGTCCGCAACTGCGATCTCTTATCTCAAAGAAAATAGAAAATTAGACAATGAAACGATAGAGACTTTTGGTATCGGATATGCGCCCGATAGTCATTATGCACTATTGCAATATCTCAAAGCCAAAGGATTTAACGATCAGGATCTTATCGAAGCATCACTAGCAAAAAAATGACAGACTGGAGAAACGTATTCGTTTTTCAAACATAGGATTACCTTCCCCATCTACGATCTGATGAATAACGTCGTAGGATTTAGCGCAAGGATCATCAATCCTCAGGATAAACCCAAGTACCTCAATAGCGCTGAGCACAAGGCATTTGAAAAATCCAAACTCCTCTACGGACTGAATATCGTCAAATCAAATATCAAACTCTACAATCATATCATCATCGTAGAAGGTCAGATGGATGTCATCGCATTGCACAGATTGGATATGCCCACAGGTGTCGCTACTTGCGGGACTGCACTTACCAATGAGCATTTGAAACTCATCAAAAGATATACAGAAAATGTGTATCTCCTTTTTGACAATGACCATGCTGGCCAAGAGGCCACTATCAGAGCGCTGAATATCGCCTATCAAAATAATATTTTCCCCAAGAAAATCCGCTTACCCCAAGACTACAAAGACACCGACGATCTCTCAAATGTTAGCGACGGGAAGGAGATTCTCGCGAGCTGTTTCAAAGAAGCGCAAGATGGATTTGTCGCGACCTTTCATGAACTCAGAGATACCAATGATATGGCCTCGCCTATCGAGAAGCAGAAAGTATTGAATACCCTCTTTGGTCTGATCCAAGTGATGAATAATGTCTCTATGCAGCAGCATTACATCCAGGTCATGAGTGACTTGATCGGAAGCCAATTTGAAGTCACCTACGAACAGTATAGAAAATTCAGTAAAGATCAGTGAAGATTTCTGATACCTAAAAGAAAAGCGGAAACGACCTACCAGATCGATAGATCCCTCTTGTCTGCATCACTGTTCTATGAAAATTTCATCGATCAATTTATTGAAGATCAAGAGTTACGAAGCCCACTCAAAGAGCTAGTAGAAAAAATTGCTACGCTCCTCCCAGAGAGCAGTTTTGGCGAAATAAAACATGGTGGAGATGATGCAAGTAAGGAAGAAATTGAATCTATGCAATTGCGATGGGATAAAGAGCTCAGCGAATGTAAGGATGAGAAAAAGAGATACTTGACCATCAAACAGACCATCGGAAATATTATCCACACTGATATCCAGAAACTTTTCAAAGATAGAGCTATCAGCGACAGTGACAAAAAGCAGATCCTCACGCTAAAAAAAGCGATTGAATAATGCGTTGCAACAAAAAAAACACCGACACTTAACACTTAAAACTTAGAACTTAAAACTCCATTCAGGCTATTTCGCTTGCATCGTTACTCCCACATAATGTACCACGATAAAGACCAAGAATGCCGTGATCAGAAAATCGATACACGTGGACAAGAATTTTCCATAAAATACACCTCTGTAAGAAATTTCTTCAATATTTTTCACTCTCAATTTAGCTAAGATTGGACGTAAAATCATCGGGGTCACGACATCATCGATCAAACCTTTGACAAGCTCGCCGACCTTGGTTGCGATCAGCAATCCTACTGCGATTCAGACGACATTATATTGGCCGAGAAATTGGGCAAACGCTTTGAACATGAGAAGGATAAAAAAAATAAAAAGCTGAATCTACAATACACGTTCAGACTCGAATTTCAACGTCTTATTGCTGAACAGTAATTTGGTATTGATATGCTAACATACGAACTACTTGTAATATGATTCAACTTTCCTATTACTCTATTATTTATTTTATCTTCTTATCACGCAATGATGAGTTTAGCTACTATTTGGTTAATAGCATGGTTTGGAACAGGAATAAGTATTCTGATGCTTGTCTCTGTATGGAAAATATTTAGTAAAACAGGACGCCATGGATATGAAGTATTAGTTCCTATCCATAACATATATGAGCGAATAACATTAGCATGAAGGCCCTGACGATGGATATTCTTAGTGGTTGCCCCCTATATAATATGGATGCTTGGAATGACATTATTTGCGCTTACGTTGAATACTTATATGATGATAATATGAATTGCTCTAGGCATTCTCTTATGAGTAGCATATTTCGTTGACCTAAATATTCAGACCGGCAAAAGATTTGGCAAGTCAGGAGGATTTATTTTCTGAATGATTATTCTGCCCATCATCTTTTATCCTATTCTCGGGATAGGAAATTCAACCTACACTCCACGTAGCATACCTGCAGAGAAATAGCATACTAACTTGTTTGCCTGCCAAGATACTATCACGATAATGAAGTGCGATAAAGAATATACTCTTTATATCTTTTTATCAGCCTTGATTTTTCTGAGGAAATATATATAGTAAAAGCGCTTAAACGACTAAACGTTTAAGCATCGAAATATAATGTTTTCAAAATTCGAACATTTGAATATTCCAAAATTGTTTTGTAAATTAAAAATTTGGATATTTGAAAATTCTTCCAATGGGGGTGTCCTGGATTTGATAAAAGGACCTCATATGTAATGACAGCCACTATTCGATGATCGTACCGAGTTTAAAATAATCGATCACAGCAGAAATGCAAAAACATCATCTTCTCGCCTAGCGAGAGCTGGTCTAATCAGACAAAGTGTTCTCAGCAATGTAAATGCTTATGCTTAGTTAGACAGTAACCAACCTCGTTGTGTGACTCCTACTATCCACGAGGTGACTAAGTAGGAAATCGTTCATTTCGGTGAACAAAGTTGCTTTAGTAAAAACCTACGCCTGTTTATTGGCTAAAGTGTCCTGTTGAAGTAACTTAAAAAATTAGGATAGTGAATAAACTATTGTGGTAGAAATTGTTATGTATGCCTTTTAGACATGGGATCGTTGCCCATCACCTCCAAGAAAAATTTGTAAAATTTTTCTAAGAATTAAGGAGAAGAACAAGAATGAAGATTTAACTTTATCTATTACGTTTGCGTATGACAAATGCTGAACCCTCTCTTGTCAAAGAAACG
>CAIXFE010000050.1 GCA_903918675.1 uncultured bacterium | reverse complement strand
ATTGAAGGTAGTATCTTTTACAAATTGCCAGAGGGCAATCACTTTCTGTTGGTCAGTCATCCCTGGATGGATAATTCATGAAAGGATACTTGCATTACTATTTGTCATAGGATATGCAGGATTGTTTGGTCGGAAAAGGACACCCTGATCTGAAGCATTGGTATAGGAGATAGCTATCGGATGATTTTTAGTATCGATATCGTTAGGCAATTGTAAGACACTAGGACTAGGAGTTCAGTCGGCAATATGGCTTGGAAGTATGGTATCCAAGGATAAAGTATCTGATGTTGGATTCTGTGCTTGAGTCACAATGATGATCTTCCCTCATGATCATGCAGGTAAAGTCCCGAGATCTCGAGTATACTTTGTCCTTTGCCCTACTCCACATCCTACGAGTTCCGAAGGATCTATGCCCAAGTTATTTTCCAAGAAATTAGAAAACGAACCTCCCTGAGCATTTAGTAATGCATCAAAAAAATCTCACAGCATCGAAAATTGTCCGTTAAAGGGAGCTCAGAGAAAAATATTTCTGATAGAGAGCGTAGGAAAATTTAGGATTAAGGTATAGGCATCAGGGGCTCATAACCCTTGTGCTCGTTGATTCATCGCATCCATATATAGTCCCGTCTCATCCAAAAATTGTGTATAACAGACATCTCCAGTCGTTCCGTATGTCACAGCATCTACTCCGGTTTCTTCTGAAGTATAAGGGATATTTGATGAGAGTAATTGTAGTTCTGATGGTACTAAAATAGATATCTGAGTATGGTCAGAGTCAGTCGCTCCATTGTTGTGATAGTCTACACGATAACGAAGGATGCTTCCGTCCGCGATGACAGGATCTAAGAGTTTGCTAGAGATACTTAGTCAGACACCAGCGATATCAGCTGAACCAGGACAATCAGGATTGTTGCTGGTCTGCCATGCATCAGTGCCGGCCTTACCATTAAGGAATGAAATAAGATCACTGCTCATGGATCAGACATCCCAGCAATTGCCATCAAGGAATCATTGTTGTCCTCAATAAAGGCCAAGATTTACAAGTTCTAATGTGGATTCTGGAAGTGTAGTGAGAAGATTATTCTCCAGATCTAACTGAGACAGACCAGTCAAATGAGAAAGATCAATACTGGTAAGTTGATTGTCAGCTAAACCTAGAAAAGTTAAGTTAGTCAAATTAGAAAGATCAATACTAGAGAGTTGATTCTTTTCCAACTCAAGTTGAGTTAGATTCGTTAATCCCGAAAGATCGATACTTATGAGATGATTATCATTAGTTAAATAAAGACTAGTTAGGTTAGTCAAATGAGAAAGATCAATACTGGAAAGTTGATCATCATTAGTTAAATAAAGACTAGTTAGGTTAGTCAAATGAGAAAGATCAATACTGGAGAGCTGAGTTCCTTGTAGATTTAAAGATGTCAGATTCGTTAATCCCGAAAGATCGATACTTATGAGATGATTATCATTCAGACCAAGATACGTTAAGTTTGTTAAATGAGAAAGATCTATATTCGTGAGCTGAGCATCATTTATTCGAAGTTGAGTTAATCCGGTTAAATGAGAAAGATCAACACTAGTGAGTTGATGTCATCATAGTCAGAGAGTACTTAAGCTGTCTAAATGAGAAAGATCAATACTAGTCAATTGATCCTGCTGTAGATATAAGTTTATCAGATTATTTAAATCAGAAAGATCAATACTGGTAAGTTGATTGTCAGCTAAACCTAGAAAAGTTAAGTTAGTCAAATTAGAAAGATCAATACTAGAGAGTTGATTTCATCATGCAGATAACATTACTAAACCAGTCGAATTAGAAATATCCAAACTAGAGAGTTGATTGTTGTCTACATGAATATAATGGAGATTCGGCATCCCCGCAAGGTCAATGCTCGTAAGCTGATTTTGTTGTAAATCAATTTGTGACATATTCACTAATCCAGTGAGGTCAATGCTGGAAATCTGGTTGACATTCAGACCAAGATAATTCAAGGCATCCAATCCAGAAAGGGTAATGCTAGAAAGTTGATTATTATTTAAATTTAGACTATAAAGATTTGGCAACCCGGAAACATCAGCTGATCAAGAAAGATTATTACTAGGTAGTATGATCTGATTCACATAACCGGCAGAACAGGTAATTCCATATCGGCTACTACAGATAGCTCAAGTGTCTCATCGATTCGTATGATCAGTCCGATTATCTCAATTAGTTGAGTTATAGAGATTGAGCAGAGCTGTACATTCTGACTGAGGGATCTCAGTTACTCATGCACATGCACTCGTCGGATCTACAAAATCGGCGCTTGCATAGTGTTGGAAAAGAGAGAAACTTCAGATCAATCATGCAAGCAAGACGAACGCCTTGACGACAGCAAATCATGCAAACATTCAGCCTGCATATTTGTGGCCATGAGTGCGTAAATGTTTCGCTACATGCGAAGCATGTTTACCGGCCTTACAAAAAAGAGTGTTCATGTTTTATTTCATAGGATGTAAAAAGAGATATTTTATCCTCTCAATTATATCCAAAAAAAGTTTTTTGTCAAAAAAACGAAGCTGTTTTCACTGCCAATTTATGCGGTAATAAGCGCAAAGAAAAATGAACGTGCTGAATAAATTTCACGATCCCTTGAAACATAGCAATTCCTTGAAAATCTCCTCCATATACATACAACAAGCTATACGTCCATTTATATTCAGCATACTTTTTTTATGTCCAAACACATCCTTTTTGTCCTAGATTACTATACCCCTCACAGAGGATGATCGGAAACCGTTTTCGAGAATATCATTTCCAGACTTCAGAAAAAAAAATATACCATCAGTATCCTGACCAGTCGTTTTGACCCATCATTGCCCGCTGAAGAACATCATGACGCAATTCACATCTATAGGACGGGAAAGGGGAGACTCGCATTCGTATTCTCAGCTTTCTTTCGTGGAAGAAAAATCCTAAAAAAGCACAAAGATATCTCCGTCATCCATGCAAGTACTTACGGTGGTGCGATCCCAGCTTCTCTGTTATGAAGCTTTTTTCACAAAAAAGTTATCCTCACGGTGCACGAAATCTTCGGTAAGCTCTGGTATATCTACAAGTGATTTTTGTGTGGGTGGCTGTACAGATTTTTTGAGCGACTGATTTTTCTTCTGCATTACGACATCTACCATTGTGTCTCTAGATATACGATGAATTCTTTGCGTCTTGTTTACACAGTTCCTGACTACAAAATTCGCATGATCTACAATGGTGTAGATACAGAATTTCGGAATCCAAAAAATGTTTCTGAATCTGAAGTGCATCAGCGGAGGAGTGAGCACGGATGGGATGATCGTTATGTCGTCTTGTACTACGGTCACGCAGGCAAATCTAAGGGATTGGATTACTTAGTCCAGGCAATGCCAGAGGTGATGGCACAGAACAAAGATATTTTATTCGTATATAATTTAATTGATTCAAAGAGAACGAATGACACCAAATTAAGAATTAAGAATGAAGAATTAAGAATTGGAAAAGAAGGAGATACTAAAACAATGAAACACTGAAACGTTCAAATTTTTAATGGCTTCGAACAAGAAAAGCTTCGTATTTTAGTTGCCAGTGCAGACCTCGTAGTTGCACCATCGTTGTCAGAATGATTCTGATCCGTCCACACGGAAAGTGTCGCAATGGAGAGACCATTACTGACGACATTCATTGGTCCTATCCCAGAAGTAGTGCGATGAAATGTAAAAATGATCCCGCCGTGATCAGCTAGCGAAATAGCAGACAGTGTGCTAGATTTCGCAGCAGGCAAAATCAAAGAAAACATTCCGAAAAAAATATTTTCACGAGATGAGACAGTCAGGGAGATTGAAGAATTATATTAGTAGAGTTATCTTATGAGAAGCATTGTAAGACCTAAGGGATATTGGTGTATGGCTTATCACAGATAAGATTTCTTAAGAAAAAAATTGCAGGCAATGCTGCAATTTTTTCAGAAACATGATTAGCTAGAAGAAGGGATAATATAAATTTTTGTGTTGCTATTT
>CAIXFE010000049.1 GCA_903918675.1 uncultured bacterium | reverse complement strand
CGTGATGAGAAACGATCAGTTGCAGACCTTTCAAAAAGATTTTGCCTTACATGAAAAATCTAGAAGTGATGATAAAGTAGTGGTGGTCGGTGATTTCAATCTGACTCCTTGGTCATCGTATTATAAGCAGTTGGCGAGTTCATTTTCTGGGAAGTTGACAGATGTGACTCAAGATTTTCCTTTGCTCTTTACTTGGAGATTGTTTGGATTCCCTTTGCTGCGAGCGCATATCGATCATCTCTGGCTCAGTTCTGGTGTAGCCTTGGAAAGTTTACAAAGTATCCCTGTGCCAGGATCAGATCATAGAGGGTTGGTGGTAGGGATAGGAAGATAGTGATTAGTTATTAGTCATTGGGGGATTGAAATAAGGGAAGCCCAACCTGCCTGCCGGTAGGCAGGTACACCAATTCCCAATATACCAATACACCAATAAAATTTGCAATTTCGCCAAAAAGGCCTATAATTAAGATAGTTTATTCCCTAAATACTATCACTATGCAAACAAAAAAAGAAAAAGAAATTTCATTGGATACGGTGGCTAAAGACTTTTTTTCTACCGTGAGTGGAGATCCCAAAGGAAAGAAAGCTGAATTTCTGTTTAGTACGGATTCGCTTTCTGGGTATGGATTGGATTTGGTGGTTGAACTTGCTCAAGAAGCATGATTTGATGGTTTAGATTTGGCGATATGGAAAAACTTTGATGCACGAAACGTTTCGTATGTGAAGAAGCTTTGTCAGAAACACGATTTTCCCGTGAAGGTCATCCAGGTCTCTAGTAATGTGAATGAGAAGGAAATGACGAAAGCATTGGATCTGTGTTATGCCGTAGGTGCTGATACTATCTCGATCAATGCGCCTCAGGTCTTCAATTTCAGAGCATATAACTATATCGTAGACAATCTTCCTCGTCTGAAAAAGGACAATAAGGATATCCGTTTCACTATCATCAATCCTGAAGACTCCAATATCTTCGCCTTACCTATTCCCTCATATCGTTTCAGCAATATCGTAGAGATCATCAGAAAATATCTCTGCTATGTAGGATTGGACGTCTCCAATATGGATTCGAATGTATTTGAAAGTGATTTCATGAGGAAGATCAAGGACTTCCTTCCTTATATCTCAGTATTTTATATTTCAGATAAAAATAAAGCAGGCAAAGATCACATGCTCCCAGGTGATGGGATACTCAATCTTCCTCTACTCTTGAAGAAATTGAAAGATTTAAATTATGCTCGTTATATCAGTACTAAAGTGACTATCTCTAAGGCCGATCTGGCTGATACAGATAAAGTCAAATTTCTGATGAAGAAAATGAGAAAATATTATGAAGAAAATTACCTCTAAAAGCATAAGGCTTACAGTCCATAAAGTCTGAAAGTCTGTAAAGTCCATCAAGTCTAAGGTTTAAGTTCTACCCTCTAAGCTCTTCTTCTGAAAATATGATAGAGTACCAAGAATGGCAAAAGGATTATTTTTTTTATTGTCGGTTTAGTCCGCAGGAAAGCTGGATAATCTCTTCCTGCCATTTTCAGAAAATTACCAAATTTGTTTTGGTCTTTGTGAGCGTCGAAGGGATAGATGATCAAATCTTTGAGGAATAGTCGCATAATAGAGGGCAGTGGTAAATATTGAGTTCCCTCTTTACTTAAAGAGGGGGGACCCGACAGGGTGGGAGATTTTAATAAGGAAATCCCCCGGCCTTCGGCCACCCCCTTTTCCCTAGCGGGATTCCTTTAAGTCCCTTAAAGGGGGGACATCATTTATTCCTTCTTTGCTTTCTTCGTCTTGGTTTTTGCTACTTCTTCTCAGTGTTCGCTATGTTCATGATGATGATCGTGGCCCTTGCCTAACTTGTCATATACTTTTTGCTCGATCTCTAAGTGGCCTGGTTTCTCTCGATTGATCTCCAATTTCAAGATCTCTACGATCTTCTGGAGGATGAAGAATTTCTCCAAGCTATCTTTCGCAGCGCTCTTGATATCATCTAGAAATTTCTTTCCTTGCTCCTCCCCTATCTTTTTGAAATATTCAGTCATCTTTTCCTGACCTCCAAATCTCTGTTCGAGACTCTTCATTCTAGATCCAAATTCTTCTTCTATGAGCGTCTTGGGGATCACGACATCCATGCTTTTCCCTTTGACCAGTTTCAATAATCCTTCGATACTTTGTACCAATGCGGTCTCAAATTTTTGATGGCTGATAGACTCCTTGATGAAGGCATCGAGCTCCGCAGGCGTCTTGACTGCGCTTTCTTTACCGAAGAATTTCTCGATATTTTCCTCGTTCAATTCTGGTAAGACCATCTTCTTGATATCTTGGATCGTAATCTTTACCTCATGCGCTGTCCCTTCAGTCTTCTTGTAATGATAGACCGGAGGCAATGTTTTCTCATTGTATTTGATCGTGAACGTATCGCCCTTTTTCTTGCCGATAAATTCTTTTTTGTAAAATTCTCATTCAGCGTATTCTTGTTCTCCGACGTAATTATGTCCCTTCTCAAGCTCTTTTCCATCCTTGTCCAAGAAATCCATCTCTACTTTGGAGATCGTATCCAAAGCGACAGTATCTACATCCTGATAATCAGCATAATTTTTTTTGAGATTGATAATGGCCTCCTCTACCTCTTTCTCAGTTGCGGCACTTTTGATCTCTGGTAACTGCTCTTTCTCTCGATCATTATTCATGACCTCTACTTCTGGGAAGACATCCAATTTCATATTGAAGATGATCTTATCGTCTTTATGTTCTTCTTTGAGATCATAAGGCTCTCCGATCAATCTGAGTTTCTCATTTTCTTTGATCAATGCTTGCAATCCTTTATTGATCAAATGTTCGTAAATGCCCATGGCGAGGTATTCGGGTTTCGTATTTTTCTCTACGACGTCCAAGGGAGCAAACCCCTTTCTAAAGCCAGCCATCTCAAAGTCTTTCTGAAACTGTTTGAGCATATTTTCTTTGGCTTCGTCCTGCTCTGCTGTACTAAAAGTCAGCGTGATGTCGTAGTTCGCATGATCGCCCTTCTTAAATGTTTTTTCCATATCTGCAAAATAATAAAAAATAAAAAGCTGCATTGGTAGTATTGAAATTGGTCGATATTGCAAGAGTAGATAGAATCAACTAACAGTTAATAGTGAATAACTAACAGTGTCGGATGGGTCTTGTCGTAGAGATAAGGTGAATGACTGAGAGGATATAGGGGTCCAAATTGGGTTGCATTTTACTTTATTTTGACTATACTCTCGGTACAAAATTCCTTCGGGATCGCTACGGGGTATCTCGTGGCATACAATAAATCACTGGCTACAAGAGGCCTTTGATTTTTTCTTTTTTATACTGAACTGCTTTCGAAATCTCTTGAAATTATCGACAAGATTAGTATACTCTACCGTAGATTTACTTTCTACACCATTCCCATGAATGTTACCGTAACTGATGTCCCTTTCAAGACTGCTACCAAAGAAGTTGATTGGAAAACTTTTTTGGAAAAGTTTTTGATGTATGCTCAAGATATGCAAGATAGAGAATCTGTAAAATCTGCACAGAAAGAAGATGATGGGGATGAAATAAGTTTAGATGCATATAGACAATCATATAATGTATAAACTCATCCTTAAGAAAAAGGCAAAAAATACGATGGAGCTTTTGTTTCTCAAAGATCGTCCGATGCATGATATCTTACTATCGGCATTGATTGATCTGCAGAAGGTGGGTATCCACGATCATCAGATCAAGCATATTTGAGAGCAGATATATAGAAAAAGAGTCGGCAGATGGAGGATATTATGTACATTTAGTCCTGATACAATCCAGGCCTGGATAATTGAGATGGAGAAAGATACCGATAAGGATTATAAAAGATGGAAGGAATATATCCAACAGACTATGAGATTGATGAGTGAATAGAAATGTAAAATATAGGAGAATCTGAAAGGTCAGGATAATTATTATATCTCTCTCCATGCTTATGCTGGAGATTTTTTTTGAATAGGTAGAAGGTAGAAGGTGGAAGGTAGAAGGCGATGGAGGGCGGATTTTTTT
>CAIXFE010000048.1 GCA_903918675.1 uncultured bacterium | reverse complement strand
TTTTCTGCCTTAATAATTCTTCTTTCTGCTGCATATATTCTTCTTTGGAATAATTTTTATTCTGGATACAATAGCTTGCATTTTCTAGGTCGTGGCAAAGGATGCACTCATGACAGCCGACCAAATTGGTCGAGAACCGGACATCAGAAGAATTGAGAATAAATTTGGAATAGAAAATATTGAATGAGTGGATGATGCCCGTGCTGAAATACACGTTCTCACTATCGTTCCAGACCATCACACTATTGAAGACATTCAAGGAATGATCTTTGACGGAGAAAGAATATAAGACATTTTCTGAGCCATTGATGACGGTAGAACTCAGATAAGCATTTTTGGAATTGAGACAGACATCGGCATAATCACAGTTTTCTGATCGCTCATTTCTCAGGTTGGCTCGAGGGACTTCGTGGAAGAGCATTTTGAGGTTGTCTACGAACGACATCGTAAAATCGTAAGGCTTGCCTCTATTGCGAAGATCGTCTCTCTGTTCCTGGTGTTGTTTGGAAGTAATAATATCTCCTGTCCTATCACTCCTTGGAGCATATTTGGAAGTCAGCCCATTGTGCCTATTGAACACTATCGGCAATCGACTTGCGATCTCTTTGATGAAATCACGGAAAGGCGTAGCCATTCTCGCCTCCTTCATTTTCTCTTCTCGAATATTGATATCGACCATCGGATTTAAAAAAGAATGTTAAATGTTGAATGCTAAATGCTTAATGATGGTGTTTTTTTTTGATTGATCTTGCATCGGGGCTTCAAGCTTCAGGCTTCAAGCTTCAGGCTTCAAGCTTCAACCTAACTTTCTACCAAAACAATCTGTAAATAAACACCGTCAACACTGACAATATCCATCATAAAATATTCGCGAATGCGCTCAGATTTTTTCGTTTCTTAGAAAGCTTAGAAATTTTCTTTCGCGTAGCATCGTCTGCAATGCTCACATGAAGCTCGGTTTCGATTCATTGAATTTCTTGTAAAATCATGTCATGTTGGTGTAAGTAATCAGCATTTTTTACGTCGAATAGAATCTTGATACCTAAATGTGTAGTCGCGGTCTGGCTTTTCTTCTGCGCTTGAGCTATCAGATATCGGAGATTATCGTATTCTCGAGTGAGACTTTCTACCACTTTTTTCTTCGCTCTCAAGATACTTCTATGGATGGGGATGAAAATAATCATAAAGATAATATACGCGAAAATGATGAGCAGAAGCCAACTTGCGGTATCGGGAGCGAGGCCGGTGAGCGTACTGAAGAAGGTAGTGAGGGAGGTGGATTGAAGTCGAGGAAGCATTTAAATCAGTGAAAAATAAAACTTATTCTCATTTGATCATTTGGATATGTTGATCCATATTCGTTTGAGACCAGGCTCAGAGTTGTATACATTTTTCTACATTAGAACCCGTGAATCCATAATATTTGTAAGCCGGATCAAACCCCGTACCATGATAGGCATTGCAAAACGCTTCTACATCATTTCCCAACCACATTCATTTCCGTAAGTTTCAATTACCTACTTCTGGATATTCAGATATCTCATAATTTCCCAATACATTGTCTATCTCTATCACTATACAACTTTGTCTAACTGGGCTATAAAATAATCTATCTAGCGAAACAGCTCATGAGGTGAGTGTTTCCAATTTTTTTTCTATTTCATTTCTATACTTATTACAAACCTTATCTTGATGTGACGCGTCGCCTAATGATACCGTTCATGATGTGACTGTTTCTGATTTGTTCTCGATTTCATTTTTATACGTATTATAAATCTGATCTTGATGTGATGTCCCACATCCAGCTACAATCACGCTCAGCAAGAGCAAGGGGAGGAGAAATTTTTTCATGATGATGAATTGGAGAAATAAAAAACTCAATTAACAACCTGAGGCTATATGCGGCAATCTGTAGCAACATGTGGCCATTATATAATTTCTTTCCATATCTTAATAATCCTTCAATTCTTCACCAACACCGGAATAAATCCTCTTCGGAACA
The DNA here is from genome assembly GCA_903918675.1 of uncultured bacterium. GTDB lineage: Bacteria > Patescibacteriota > Gracilibacteria > Absconditabacterales > Absconditicoccaceae > CAJBLF01. The sequence continues at coordinate 184 of CAIXFE010000048.1, read as the reverse complement.
AGGGAATCTTGGCGGTGATGCAATATTGATTTCGCGTCTTGCCATGATAACGATCGCTGGATTTGGCGAAGCGAAGTGAGGCAGGCAGTAATTTTTTATCATCGATGGTCAGCGAAAAGTTGTATCGTTTGACTGCTCATAAGGTAGATATTTCCTTGCTTTTCTCAACGGTTTTTTCTCGGAA
>CAIXFE010000047.1 GCA_903918675.1 uncultured bacterium | reverse complement strand
TGGATTTGCTAAGACAAAAGCCTATGCGCGACTCGTGAAAAATGCTGCCAGCTATGGATTCACTTTATCGTATCCACCTAAGGCCGATCCCAGTCAGATAAGGACAACTTTCGAACCTTGGCATCGGTATTATGGAAAATAATGAACAATGAATAATGAACAATGAACAATGTCGGTTGTTTTTTTGAGGGATTTGCTATTCTGCGATTGCTGTCATCCTGAGCATTAGCGAAGGATATAAGTGGCTTATCATATTCTTCACTTCGCTTCGCTCCCCGTAGTTCTACGGGGTAAGCTATTCAGAATGACACAATTATAAATTCATTCTGTCTTTCTCCGGCAGTTTTTTTATTGTCTAAAGTTCTCTAAATATTTCTTGTATCTTTTCGATAAGTTCTTCATGTAATCTCCCATTACTTGCCACTAGAAGATTGGGGAGGCTACTGCCTCATGTGAGATAATCTACCTTCTCACCTATGATATCAGTCACTTTCCCTCCTGCCTCTTCCAATATCACTTGTGCGGCGCAGCTATCTCGTTTGCTTGTTTTACGATTGGTGAGGATGTAACATTCTCATTCTCCTGCTGCGATGGTAGACAAGATCGCTCCTACACTACCCCCATCCAAAATTTCTTTGAATGCGAAGGTCTGCTGTATCTTTTCATTGGTCGTTCTCATCTCTGAAAATTTACTCTTGGAGAAATGCCTAAATTCTGAGATCGAGTCAGTATCGCTCACTTGCAGCTTTCTGATCCCTTCAGTATCACTCATGAGATAGGCTCATTTTCCCTTTCTCGCGAAAAAAAGTCTTCACGTAGAAGGCATAGAGACTACGCCTACTGTAGGGATGCCGTTGATGCAAAGTCAGATCATGAGTGCGTAAAATGGAGATGACTGGATAAATTCTTTGGTCCCATCCAGTGGGTCTATCATCCGTACCCTCCCACTAAAATCTCTTAATTTGTTTTGAGTTTCTTCGCTCAGTATTTTATCATCAGGGAAATATTTCTTCATCTTCTGATCAATATATTTTTCTGACTCCAAGTCTGCTTGTGTGACTGGGTCGAATTGGTCTGTCTTGTAGTGCGTATCTAGCCTGTTTCAGCCGTAATATTTGAGGAGAATTTTACTGGCTTCTTGTATGATCTCTATCATCGTGGTTAATTCTTTGTCCCATTTTAATATACCTTTTTTCGTTTCCATGATTATATGCACTATGAGTTAAATAATGTTTTCGTTGAAGAAATGCTTCATGATATCTAGGATGCCATGATCATCTACTGATGGTCCGATGAAGGTATTTTCTTCTCCCTTGGCCGCTATGAGTTCTTTTAGTTCTTGACTGCCATTTTCTACGCTGGCGGCATATTTACACATCTGTATAAATTGCCGGTCGCTTGTACTATCTCCTATGCCGAGCATATTTTCTCGAGAGATTTTAGCATGCGTGACGATATCGATCGCTCCTTGTTTCTTGGATATCCCTGGTGCGGTAATGATACCAAATTGGAGTGGAAGCATGATCGGATGGACTCATCGACTCAGTGTCGCGTTGGCTTTGAACTCTTGAAATATATTCGTGATTTCTTCTATTTCTTCAGGGGTTTTTGCGATAGGCATGATCTTGGTAATTTCATACGCCGATGATTCTTCGACAATATTTTCTAATGTGATTGGCTCTCTCTGCAGAATATGTACATGTCCCTTTGTGATCTCTGATGTTTGATCTCTCTGTATACAATAGTCTTGGGTGGTGTAAAATTCTACATAGATATTTGCATCGATATATTTTTGCAAGATTTTTTTGGCAATTGCGCTGTCGATAATATGAACACTTACCAATACATTATCAATTGGATCGATAATGACACCACCACCATCAGTGATATGTAAATTATCCAATTGGGCATCATCGATGATTTGTCTGATCGCGAAATGGGGTTTGGCAGTACATAAACTTATGACCACACCTTTTGTGTGTAATTCTCTGAGTGCTTTGATGACAGACTCATGGGGATGAGGAGAATTAATCCCAATTTTTTCTCCGACAATTACGCCGTCTATATCCAATATTATTCCTCTGATGTCTTTCATGGTAATCTATACTATGAGCTAAATTTGATCCTTCTCTGTGGTAAGTTTTTCCCTTATCTTCTCTGCCTTTTCTATCCTCCCCATGTTCTCATATTCCTTTAATTCTTGTCAGAGGTAGAGCATAGGAATTTTCATCGTCTGATATTCTTGATAGTGGATTTTATTGTTTTGATTTTTCGGAGACCGTGATCCGTCCTGCAAACGATATTGGAAATCTCCCATCACTTCGACCTGTATTCAGTCTATCTTATATATTCAGAAAAAAGATCTGTATGTATCTGTAGAAGAATATTCTGATTTTTGGACTGCGTACTGTGTAAGTAATTCGTCCAGTTTGGAAGCTCATTCCTCATCAGTCAGGATGTCGATGTCTTCGCTAGGGATGATATCTACTCACTGGATGGCTAGAGATACGCTTCCTGTCAGGACTCGGAGAATCTTCTCAGGATGGCTGTGATTGTATTGGTCGATGAGTGCATAGACTTTTTGTAGCGCCGATATAACCTTCTCCATGATAATACCTACAAAGTAAAATATATTTTTTACTCCTCTGTAACTTTGAATCCAATATCCTTTAATGCTTGGATGGCATCATTACTCCCTTCATCTCTGATCAGAATATAGTCTTTGGAGTAAGTGCAAACGACCAGGACATTCAATCCTTTCTCGGCAATAGCTTGTGTGATCGTAGCGATGAATCCAACGGTGAGGAAAGGGACATGTGCCTTGATTTCAAAGAGTTTGAACCATTTTGTTGCCTCAGAAAAATTTACCGTATCGACGTTTTTTTCTTCAGTTATGATGGTGATTTCATCGGCATCTTTGCTTATCAAAAAATGATCGCCCAAAATTTGTTTGTCAGTCTTGAGATAGGCATATCTGCCTGGATGAACGATGACTTTACTGAGAGAAATCTCTTGTTGTAATGAGGGAGGTATTTGCATGTGAGGGGAATCAAAAAAGGATAAATTTTATTCTTATGTCTTTGATTTTAATCTAGTTTATGCGATATGAGGCAAATATTTCTTGAATTTTCTTTTAATCCAAGTGGGTAGATATGATAACTTTTCCAATTGGGTTGATCTCGGGAGTTTAAAAAAATCGCCATGGATGACCTTTCTACAATTTTTGCTTCCGCAGAGGCATTTCATGTTTCGATAATGGATATTTGGATCGGTGTTTTCTACTCTTATCTGGTCGATTGCAATTAACGCTACATCATATGTGATCTCCTCTCATTTTTTTATATCCTTGATGGCTATTAATTTATCTTTATTTAGATTTCTGAATTCGATATATGCATTGGGGTCACAAGAATGATTGACGTATGAGCTGGGAGAAAGATCAATGACATATTTTCCGTGTCCTGCATAATCACAATGATCACTGTGCTTCTTGAGTCTAGGATTCTCTGAAATTTCTTTGAGAGAATGTTTTCTGAGTTTTGAGATATCCTTCTGAAGAATAATTTCTCATTTTTTAATGTCTGTTGTTGCCAACAAACCATTGCCCTTACGGGTCGTTTTTTTTATCTGAAACTTTTTCATATACCGTAACCGCCTAAATAAAATCATATGTGAGATAGTAATTATTTATCTACTTTAAATATTTTTCCATGCCCTGGAATGATGTAATCAGCTATACTTAGAAGCTTTTTTCTGCTCTCGATCAATGTGTCCATATCCATCCCTTTGGCTTGAGAATGATCGGGGTGGCTAATGTCTACAATTTGTTCCTCACCTTCGACCCGTCGGATGACATCGCCTGCTATCGCTATTTTCCCCTCGGGTGTATTTACCAAGAGTGAGAGATGTTCAAGTACATGCCCAGGAGTCTCTATGATTTCAATATCCGGACCTAAGATATTTTTATCGAATGTGAGCATGAGATCTTTATCGTAGATTAAGTTTGCATCGAAGGTAATATATTTCGCGTTCTCGAAAATCCCTGCAAGCAGAATGTGGTCTGGATGTTGATGAGAAAGAAAAACGTAGTCGATGTCTGCTGTATCTAATCCTTCTTTCTTTAACGCTTTCAATAACTTTTCACGATTACATCCAGGGTCGGTGATTATTTTTTTATCTTCAGCCTTTATCAGGCAACAGGTCGAGCTCGCTTTCCGACCATGCTCAAGCTGCTTTGCATATCATTCAATGAGGATCTTGATTGTGGCCATGATTTCATAGTAGGGAAATTAAAAATATTCCAGATGAGTTTTACCTGTTTCATTCAATAATATCGATAAGTTCATTGAGTACTTGTTTCTGAGAACGGGTAGCACTAGTATCGACGATATAATCGCATTTTGAAGCATCTTTCAATTGTTTCATCATGTCTTTTTTTCTAAGTTTCAATTCTGCTTGAGAGATGCTGGGATCGCGTGCAATGATACGTTGTATCAGTTCTTTGGGATCTGCTGAGAGAAAGATAATGATTGTATTCGGATTTATCTTCCTAAGTTGTGCGATACCCATAATCGTATCGAAGATCAAATCCTTTCATTCTTTCTCGATTATGTTCTCGATAAATGCCCCTTCTATCCCATATTTGTTGCCACAAAAAGTGGTATGGCAGGCAAAGGTATCTTTTTGGATCAGTACATCGAATTCTGCGCTACTGACAAAATAATATTGTTCTCCCTCACATTCATGTGGTCTTTTTTTTCTTGTAGTGAAGACAACAGAGCTTCTTACTGTCTCTGGAAGATGCTTTGCTAATGCTTTGCAGTATGTCGTTTTCCCGACTCCTGATGGTCCTGTGATGGCATAGATTGTTCACTTGTGGGTGGGCATAGAGAGTGATTAAATGATAAAGTCCTTTAGAGGATAAATGGTGAAGTTATCTCTCCATATATCCCATTTTCTTGAAGAACTCTTCGCCTCCGGGAATATGTTTTATCTTGGCCAATTCTTCTCTATCAAATCGTTTGAGCTCAACCAAATCATCGCTGGCGTTCAATACTATCTCATCTGCATTTTTATTTATCCTTATTTCAAATCTATTAAATTCCATATTGCAGATGACCTTTTCTCCCGTATCTTTCAGGGTCTTCTCAGAGACTCACCTATCTATGTGGGGAATAGGAATAATTTCTGCGTGAGTAATATCCAATCCAGCCTCTTCTCTTACTTCTCTGATCATGGCATCCTCTAATGTTTCTCCCTCATCTACACCCCCTCCAGGGATATGTCGACAGTCTACATATACACCACCTCCTGTAGGAAGTTTCTTTCCCAAAAGCATTTTATGATCTTTGCTAAAGATTACCGCTGATGCAATTTTTCTGTAAATTTCTCTCATGAGTATAGCTATAGAAATAAAAAAGTATCTGTTACAAAAATTGCTACGTACTTTATTATCTAAATTTTGTATACGGAATTTTATCTTGCAATGCATCGACTAAAAAATTATTTCTTCCTCCGTTTACGATCCACATTTCGATCTTCTTCTCTCTACAAATCTCTGCTGCTTGGATCTTGGAGGTCATCCCTCCGGTTCAGAGATCAGATTGTTTGTCTTTTGCAAAGGGTTTAATTTTCTCTAGGTCGGTCACTTCTCTGATGAGCTTGGCCTGTGTATGGAGATGAGGATTCTCATCGTAGAGTCCGTCAATATCTGATGCAACGATCAATATATCTGCGTCGACGATCACTGCTACAAGTGCTGATAATTTATCATTATCTCCCACGACGATCTCTTGGATCGCTACGGTATCGTTTTCATTGATGATCGGAATGTATTCGTGTTCTAATAATTTTATAACCGTATTTTTGGTATTGATTTTTGCTGTTTCATCTTCGAAATCTCTATAGGTCATCAAGCATTGTGCGACTTTCAATCCAAAGCTACTAAACACCTCATCATAGATTCTCATCAATTTTGGTTGGCCTATTGCGGCCATGGCTTGTTTGGAGTCTACGTGTTTATCATATCCACGGATATCGATAAATTGCTTTGCCGTCGCTATAGCACCAGAGGAGACCAAGACGATATCATATTCTTTTCTCAGTGTGACGATCTGTCTGGCAACGTCTTCGATCTTTGCATATGAGATTCTATCGGTGCCAAGCGTAAGTGTCGATGTCCCGATCTTCACGATCAATCTTTTCTTCATAGCTCTATCTATAATATAAACGTACTCGTATTACGTAATATGTTTAGGCCGTTGTGTATCTGCTTATTCGGACAATTATTTCTTTTGTAATGCAAGGAATACTCTTTCGTGACTGTGTTTCCCATGCTGATCTTCTTCGCTGTAAGTATCTTTTTTGACGTCTGTGATAGTAAAATAGCTTTCGCAGATATCCAATAATTTCCCATGGTCTATGTGATTTTCTAACTCAGGGAAATGTCCCTCATATTTGGTGTCTTCAAACATGACGATGTGTGCGATGCCTTTTGGTTTCAAGATTTTACTTAGACAATGGATTGATTTCGAGAGATCAGTATCTTGTAGCGTATATCCAGAATATATTGCATCGAATGATTTTGGATCATAATGTATATCATCTAGATCTCAGACATCGAATTGGATTTTTAGATTTAATCTTTTGGCACTTTCTCTAGCTTTTCTAATCCCAACAGGCGAGATATCCATCCCTACTACTTGATATCCATTTTGTGCGAGAAGAATACTATCTCTTCCACTTCCACAGCCAGCATCGAATATTTTATCTCATGGTTTCAAGCATTGCATAAATCTCTTGGTGTATGAGCTTGGCTCTTTTTCCCAGTGGGCACCTCTCTGATATTCTTTATCTCGTCTCTTTGCTCTCTGATCCATATGAATGATATAGAGAAACCAAATAAAAAATCTAATTTAGACTATGGTAGAGTACAACTAATTTTCTCTCAAAATCAAGCAAAATACTTGAAGGAAAAATCTGCTCAATGATTTGTGTTATTTTGAACTTTGATTATAATTAAATATAGTTATTTTTACTTATTAAGTTTTTCCATATGAATTTTGTCGAAACAACTAGAATTTGATTTTGAAAAAGAATATGAGGTTCACTTAAATCAGTTTTTTTATGAATAATTCTGGTCATTGTCTCCATTATTTTATTGTGGCGAAATGAATGAAGAACTATCAAAACCACAATATCGTTAGACGAATGACAAAAAATAACGGTAAATGGAAAGATGGCTCCTATTGATTCGACTCTAGAATGAAAACTCGTATATATTTTTGGAAAGGCAGATACCCAGGATATCTTGCGTGATAGTACATTTAATATACAAGCAAATGCTATAAAATTATCTAGAGATGTCTCTATGTATCAGTGGCAAGAAAGTCAGGATACCAAAACTCAGGATAATATGGGGTGATCTCAAACGCAAACTACGACATATAGTTATAAAATGATTCGGGACAGCAACAAAATCGACTCATCACAATTCAAGGAGGCTGGACATATCAATCCATCTCATTGGTCATTTGATTCAGAAAATTTTGTAGCCAATACTGTCAAAGTCTGAGATATGAAATTAGCATCTGCATTTATTGATAAAATGAATAATGAAGAAAAAATTTCACTGGATTGAAAACAAAATGATATAGCGTCCGCCATAAAAGATATCAAAAATATAAAAGTAAGTAATGATGCCCTGTATATATGAGCAGGGACGGCGGATAATCCTCAGATATGAGATATACAAATATCATTTTCTGCGGTATATCCGAGTGAAATCAGTGCTATATGACAACAACAGTCGAATCAGTTGATCTGATATGTCACCAGCAATGGGAAAAATATAGCATTGTTGGACTATGGGACAGTATCCATGCCTCAAATGTATATCAATGCTCATAACGAAAATACAACTGTGGCTTGGTTATTGAGATGATTATGATTGTTGCTGATGTTTATGTGATTTGGTATGATATTGTGATTTGTAGCTACACTGACTTCAGTTGTCCCATTTCTTGGTAAACTTGTGGGATTTTGAGTGTCGCTCATATCATTTGCGCTCTCTGTTATAGTATGATTTACTGTAATACTTATTGCTTGGTTGGCAGTAAGGCCGGCAGTTTCTATGATACTTTTGGGTGGTATAGTGATTATAATAACCAGTGTCCTGTTGTTTAAAAAAAAATCTAAAGAAAATAGTGGTGTCGTGGTGAGCAATACACCTATGCCATCTGTCCCTGTATCGGGGAATCCTCCTGTACAAAGTAATACCGTTGTGCAAAATCCTCCTGTCCAATAATGCTTTCTCTACATCTTTTTGAAGATAGAAAAAAATTAAATCTATTTAGTAGGTCTATTTTCTTCTGAGAAAAATTTAACTAAGAAATTTTCCATTATTTTTTATTATCCGTGGTACATTATTCCTCCATGTATCCCATTTTCTGGAAGAAATCTTTGCCTTAATTATGCTCTTGTTGTGGATGAAATCAGTGAGGTTGAACATTCGGAAATAACTGATTAGCAAATAAGGATATTTAAAATTATATAATTACAATCTCTTATGAATGGCCTGAAGAGAGCTTTCTTATTATACTGATGTGGGTATGATTTCTGATAATTTTAAATTATCTAACAGCTTTTCTCATTTTTTTCTTAATTCTATATGCTGAGTAAGGAAAATAGTTTTTCCTGAAGAATCTTTTATTATCGGTATAACGGTTTCTTCAGCTGAATGTGTCAATGTCTCATGAGTTATTAGTGCTTTTGATAGTTTTAGCAAGGTATTTCATTTAATCCTTCAACATCAGATGCCTTCTATTATGACTTCTAGATTTTTATTAGCTAATACAAATGTGTCATAATTCATAAGAAATTTATAATGGGAGAGATAAAAAAGTGATGCTATGATCATATAAATACCATTATAATCCGATATTTATTTCTCTGTCTAAAGATTGATATACATTTGGCGAAAACGAACAGAAAGAATTCCTTATTATCTATTATCAATTTTCTGCTATTTCTTTTTCTCTTCTGAAAATCTTTTGATCGGTTTCACTAATTTATCTACGAACAGGACGCCGTCCAGGTGATCTATTTCGTGCTGGACAATCGTAGCGTTGAAATCCTTCAGCTTTTTTTTCTGTACATTTCATTTTGGATCTGTGTAATGGACTACCACGCTTTTGTGCCTTTTGACCTTGCCAAATACGTCGGGGACTGAAAGGCAGGCTTCTTCGGCTATGATCATTTCTTTGGATAGTTCTTTTAGGACGGGATTGATCATGATGGTCTCTCCGAGTAATTTATTTTTTTTGCCTGATTTTTTTTCTCGTTGGGTCGTGGCTATTACTCTGATGTTTTTGCCGATCTGTGGCGCTGCCAATCCTACTCCATCGTTTTCCCACATCGCTCTTCTGAGGATCAGCAAAAAGTCTTTGAGCTCATCATTGATCTCTTTGATCTCTTCAGAGATTGCTCTGAGGATCGGATTGTTGATTCCGGTTTGGATTGTATATTTCATATATGGGAAATATTGTATAAAAATTGTTATAATAGTATATTGGTGTATTGGTTATTGGTATATTGGGGTTTGCTCATCTAACTCCCCAATAACCAATTACTAATAACTAATGACAACAAAAATGCAATTCTTTTGTGAAAAGTAATCCCTCCATCAAGGTTAATTTGACCATGAATTACCCCAGCTAATTTATCCCTTGAAAAACTTGAGCAAAAAATTAGGATTATTCACTGTAACATCATTCAACCGCGTCACGGAGTACTCCGTGGTCGCAAAGAAAACCCCTTATACATCGTGGAGAGATGGCAGAGCGGTTGAATGCAGCTGCCTTGAAAGCAGCCGTTCGGGCAACCGGACCGTGGGTTCAAATCCCACTCTCTCCGCCATTTAGATTTTGTTTATTGTATGGGAAACTTTAGACGCATCAATTATTTCAAATTTGTATCGTCATTATTCTTGATCGTATTCTTCATCTTTGTGATCGTGTATGCTAATAAATTTAGTAGCAAAACAGACGATCAGCTGGCTATAGCTCCTTGCTTCACCCAATGAGATGACGGCATCTCCAATGATATCAATATGGATGCTATCAGTATCAATGTGGATGATAACAATAATGGAGTCATCCAATATGTTGTCCAGCCATGAGATACGCTCCTCAAGATCGCAGGTACTTTTGGAACAACAGTTTCTACCCTTCAAAAAAACAACAATCTCAAATGAGAAGTCCAAGCTGGACAGTCTTTGAAAATTTTAAACAATGACGAAGGTTTCATCTATACGATACCAGAGAAAACCAATATCGTCGTCTTTGCTAACAAATATAATCTCAATCTCCAAGATCTGATGACCCTCAACTACCTTCAAGATGAAACAGAAATCCTCACCCCTGGGCAAGAGGTATTTATAAATATATCCAAAGAAAAGGCTTATACTCTCTGACTTCTAGAGAGGCCCGCACCAGAAATTATCGCTCCAACTACGATCACCTACAAGCCAGTTATCAACAAACCAAGCCAATGATGATCCAAGCCTACCACGAAAAAAGGTACAAGCAAGGTCACATATACAGATACTATGCCTACTCCTTCTTCGTCTTCAAGCTCAAGCAATACAATTCTTTCTAAGTGGACGTATACCAAAGATATCGAGAATGGATTCTATAGGTGACAATGTGCTTGGTATGCTGCAGTTATTAGTCCTAATATATTCCCCTATACCGATGAAAACACTCAAAGTACGCCGTTCCATGGAAATGCTGGACAGCGGTGTGCAAATGCAAAAGCTGCTGGGTTTGGTATAGGTAGTAAGCCTTCTGTGGGAGCATTGATCGTCTATAGCAATCTAAATTCTTCTGCAGGACATGTAGGAAAGGTTATAAGTTACAATGCTGGCTCTGATAGTCTCGTTGTCAGAGAGATGAATTACTTGGGTAAATTTATCGTGGATGAACGTCAGGAAGATGCGGGCAATCCAAAGATCAAATGTTATATTTATGGGAAGTAGTTTGGGGATCTTCGATCCCAGTGAACAGTTAATGGTTAACAGTTAACAGTGTTGGGTTTTTGTGAAGATAGCTAACGACTAAAGACCAACAACTAACGACTAATTAAAAGTAGAGATTGAAAATACATATCATATATATATAAGGATAGTGATTTTACACAGTCAGAAAAACTGTCCTTTTTTTATTCCTTGGTCTGGTTCGCATGAGCTATTTTCAGCAAAAGAGATTGTATTCCCCAAATTTTATTGGGGGCAACTATAACGGTTCTTCCCATAAGGCAGGGATTCATCCTCAACTCAAAAAGAAAATCTGGTTTTGGTGATTGATCGGATTTGTCTTTCTGCTCTTGGTCTTCGGATTCTGGTTTACTAGAAATGTGCTTGTAGGCTTGCCTGATGTCACAAAGGTAAAGGATATGGTGTTTTCCCAAGCAACTGTCATCACAGATAGGAATGGACAGACGTTGTACAAAATGTATGATCAAAATAGAGAATATGTAGATTATTCTGGGATTGCACCTAGTATGATCAATGCTATCGTTGCATTAGAAGATCAACGTTATCGAGAACACAATGGTCTGGATGTGATGGGCATGATCAGGGCGGCATTGAGTGACCTCTTCCATCCGGGTGGTGGACTGCAGTGAGCATCTACTATCCCTCAGCAGCTTATCAGAAATCTTTTGTTGACCCAAGACAGGAGTATCGTCAGGAAACTGAAAGAGATTATCTTGACGAGTAGGTTATGATGAGTATTGGAAAAACAGATACGTGCTGAAAATCCCAATCTCTCTGATGTCCAGCTCCGCCAAGAAATGAAAACCAAAACGCTGGAACTCTATCTGAATTATATTTTTTTCGGAAATAATGCCTATGGTGTAGAGGCTGCCTCCAAAACGTATTTTGCTAAGTCAGCGAAAGATCTCACGATATTGGAATCTTCTATCTTAGCATCTATCCCTAAGTGACCATCATTGTATGATCCCTATAAAAATAGAGACTTGGTGATGTGAAATTTCGTCATCAAAGATGCGTATGGAAATATCGCAAAAGTAGATACAGGTATCCAGCAACAAATTAATCAGAAGTTTGCTAAGATCATCACTGATGCTGATTTTAGTAATAAAAAAAGTAATAATGCCGTCGTCAAATTTATGAAAGGCATCGGCTCATTTACTATCACGGCATCAGGCACCAACTTAAATGTCCAATATTCCAATGGAAGAAAAGATTTGGCATTGACGAGAATGTTTGAAGACAATTATATCACAGAGGCACAATTGAAAGAAGCGATCATCCAATGATTGGATTATCAATTCCAGAAGGACACGATCTCTATGCTGGCGCCCCATTTCGTGCAATGGATCATCGAAACATTGGAAAAACAATATGATAGCTGAACGCTTCTCAAAGGTGGATTTACTATCAAGACCTCCTTGGATCTCAATATCCAAAAAATAGCTGAAGATGCTTTGCAAGCCAACAATCCTGCCCTTCAAGATAATGGAGCCAATAATAGTTCTATGATTTATCTCGATACCAAAAATGGTGATATCTTGGCATATGTAGGATCTATGGATTATTTCAATGAGACGATCCAATGACAAAACGATATGGTCAGAAGCCCAAGACAATCCGGATCTGCGATAAAACCATTTATCTATTCTGTCTGATTGGAGAAGTTGCCACTGACTCTGGATACGCCGATATTTGATATTCCCTTCCAGATAGGACCAGATAAGCCTAATGATGCTGATGATAGATTTGAAGGAATGTTGCCATTGAAAAAAGCTCTTGGTCATAGTAGAAATATCCCTGCATCCAAAATGATTACGGCGCTGGGTGGAGAACTCGCAGTCAAACCATTTCTCAAACAACTTGGTCTTTCATGAATTTCAGATAATATAGAATATGGATATACTTTAGCATTGGGTGCTGCAGAAGTAAGTATGCTGGAACTCACAAATGCATATTCACATCTTTCTACAGATACTCCTGCAGTCATCAATCCTATCCTAGAGATTAGAGCAAGAGATGGATCTCTCATCTACCAAAGGACGTGAGAAGTTGCTCAACCAGAGGTCATCAAACCAGGAATTAGATCTTTGATCTGGAAAATTCTTTCAGATTCGTCGGTCAGAATCATCGGTCGGGAAACCAAATTTAATGTCCCTGGTATCAGCTTTGGTCTCAAGACGGGAACTTCTGATGTCAAAACTCCCAAAGGCAATCGTCCTAGAGATGGCTGGTTATGCGCATATACGCCTAGCAAAGTTATCATGCTTCGGATGGGAAATACTGATGCCTCTGCTATGAATGTAAATGCATTCTGATGAGCATTGGCCAATCCATTTAAAAAATTTATGAGCGCGATGCTCAAAAATAATTATATCACTAATGAAGCTATGCCAGACAAAGATACGGAGAGTGTACAAATATCTAAGATATCTGGTAAATTAGCATCTCCCGCTACCCCTTCAGAATTTGTAGTCTCTACACTCAAGTATGTCGGAGCTCCCAGTCCAGCAGTAGATGATGGAGCAGTGCCTATCACGTATGATAGTATGTGTAATGGTCAGATAAGCCCATATACTCCTCCAGAAGATACTAAACATGGGTATCTTATCGTGCCAAGCACTTTCATGCCCAATGGTATGGATCTCAATGAGATCACTCAACGATGGAAAGAATCTTCTCAGATTTTGACCGGCATCGGAGATAATGGATATCTCAGTGGGGGAGTGGCATATAACTTCAACAATATCTTTGTCCAAGAACCTCAAACTATGTGTGCTGGTAGAGTAAGCAAAGTGGATCAGACCATTAATATTCAAGCTTCTCAACCTGCAAATGCTGCAACGATCGGAACGACATTCAATGTCGCATATTCCGTGCAAGCTACTAAAAATATCAGAAAGGTCCTTGTCCTTCTGGACAATCAAACGGTCGCTACATTCAATTATCCTTCAGGCGATACTAAGTCTGTAACGGATACGAAACCAGTGACGCTTGTCGCAACGGGATTTAAAAATGGAAATTATACTCTCACGATCGCAGCATTTGATTTTGCAGGATTCTCAAATACCAAAGATATCCCTATTACATTGAATAAATGAACTGTCGCTCCATCGAATGGAACGGGGAATTAATTTAGTGTGTAGTTTATAATTGATAGTTTATAGTTGCGGAGTTGTTTTCGTTGGTACTTTCACATACAAGATTTATATTTTTGATTTGTTTGTATGGGTAGCGAGATACTAGTCAAAGAGGCTTCTATAGAAGAAGTGGTGAAAATTACTCCTCTGATTATTGAGTTTGGAGCGTCTTCTCCAAAAGAGTACTTTGAGGAGAGATATAACGCTAAAGATCCATTAATTATAGTGGGATATATTGATGGTCTTGCGGTAGGCTATCTTGTCGGATATGATAAATTTAACGATGGATCATTTTATTGTCGGATGGCAGCGGTGGCACCAGAGGCCAGAAATAGAGGTGTACTTAAAATGTTGATGGCTTATGAAGATCAATGGGCTAAAACCAAAGGGTATAATAAGATAAAGATCAAGACTAGAAATAGTAGGCGTGCAATGCTAACTTACTTAGTGAAGTATTGATTTTCTCTTACTGAAGTTGTCCAACATGCTGATATCAGTGAACATAGAATTCTTTTGGAGAAATCATTATAACTATTGCAATAGTTTTGAGTTGTACTCCCCATCTACTATTACTAATGGGACTCTAGACACATCGCTTCAGATCATACATGGAGAGCCATCACTTCCGATGCCATCGAGTTTGCATTCTCGGAGGAAAATATTTTGTAAATTGATATAAGGATCATAATAATTTGTGCCGAATAAATTGTCTATCAAACTCACTCTTCCTGCTGCCGGAACCAATGGCGTATTGAGTGAAGAAAATTTTCCTTGGATGTATAATTTGTGTGTGAATCCAGTTTCATTTCCTGGGCTTCATCAGATGAGCAATCCATTGATGATGATGTTTCCCTTGATGAGGACTCAGGAATTGATTCATTGAGTTGTGCTTGGAAATCCTCGCATATCAAAACTCTCCATCGTGGGTTGATTATTATCCAGATAGATGCTTCACTTATCTACGAAAATATCCAGTCCTCCATATGTTCATTTCATACTACGAGTAAATATAATATTTCCGTTTTCCATAATGATTGTTTTATTTTTATATCCTGTCTCATTATCTAGATCGATCGTTTGATCGATACCACTGTAGCAAAGCACGTTTTCGCTTGTGCTTCCAGGATTTCGGTTTTTTCATTTGCATAATTTTTCTGCATTTATTTTTGCCTGATTTGTGATCGTTGCATTGTTTATAAGATTCCCATTATAGATAACTGTCTTCTCTTGCGGATTCCCAAGTAATGCAACTCTGTCGGCATTTCCTAGCGAATTGGAAAGTCCCAAAGTTCATTGGACGATAAGATTCCACAAAGTGTTCGCAGCAGTATTTCCAGTTGTCGTCTGGAATTGCCGAGCTCCGCTATTTGGGGTGATATCCGTTCATGAGAAGACAAACCCCGAATCAATCATTCAGTTATTATTTAAAAAATTTATCAGGTCCGCGTGCCCTGTCAGTTCTCCTCAGACAAATCCTATGCCCCCGTAGCTGTCTCGCAGATATCCGATGGGAGTCGTATTGTTGAAGTATTGAAAATTATCTGCGAATGCGGAGATTAACGTATTGTTGTTGTAATCCAATTTCGTGCCTGCGATGAGATATGAAGGTGTGGTCCCATTGATCGTATAGGTGATAGAACCAAAAATGCTGTAGGGATCGTCGCAGCTTGTGTACAGTCATCATGTGACTTCTAACTGATGATAGCCGGTATCGATTTCTTGGAGTAAGGTGAGTGTGTAGATATCTAAGGGTCGGAGCCTTTTTCCTCTTTGATCATTGTAATATAATCCTCTGACAAGTTTCGTGCATGTTTTCGTCTGTCCTGGCTGTCCTGCAATCGTAATGACAGTAGGCGGGACTGACCTGGTCGCAAGCCAGAATATTCATCATCCGAAATTATTTCCTGGAGCAACAAAATTTACATTAGAAAACTTTTCTATAAGTGATTGCGCTGATATGCCAGTGAAGTTGAGCAAAAAACTCGCTTTGCTGATGCCAAAGCTGATGCCTAGGAGAATTAATGAGCTGATGACAAGTATTTTATTTCTCATATTGTGCCTGATGGCAAAGTAAAAAAAATTCTTGTTTAATTATACTCAAGAAGTGCTTTTTTGCAAATTTTAGGAAGGGATAACAGATAACGGATAACAGTTAACAGATAGCGGTTTGTGGATAATAGATAATCGTTAATCGGGGAATCGGCTTAAGAATCTTAGAGTATAGAACTTAGACTTTGGAGCTTAGAGCCTAGAACTTAGAACTTAGGGCTTAGAACTTAGAAATTCTTTAGAAATTGAAAATTAGAAATTAGAAATTATTCCCTTCTGTCTATCTCTGTCCATACCGTCTGCTTTAGAAATCTTCCGCTTCTGCACTGCGTTTGAACCGAAAGTATCTAAAGTCGTCGGTATGGCTTCGACATCACAAAAACCCTCAGCAGTATAAGACTCTGAGTATATTCGGGTTTTTGTTGTGTCTCTGTCCATATTGCGAATATATTCCATGATCACTGGAGAATCTGGATTGACTTTTTTGCCTAAAATCTTGCAATAGTGGTATGTTTTCGTGAGTTTTGCTAGGTTGAGACCTCGTGAAAATAATCGGTAAAAAAGTCTAAAAAAGTCTTGAAATAGGGGGTGAAATTACTATAAGTTTCCCCGCAACGCTTTTTTTATTATAAAAAAAGTCTTGTGTATGAAGTAGTTAATTAACAGTGGTATAGTATATTACGTTGTTTGAAAAATAACAAATTTTTTTAAGAGCTAAAAATGGATGCCTTGGGTAAAAAGGTGGATGAAGGACGTAATTGGCTGCGAAAAGCTTCGGTAAGGTGCCAGTAACCGCTTGGAACCGGAGATATCCGAATGGGGAAACCTGTCTGCTATATGCGGACGTCATATGACCAATACCGGGTGAAGTGAAATATCTCAGTAGCCCGTGGAAAAGAAATCGTAATGAGATTCCCTTAGTAGTGACGAGCGAACAGGGAAGAGCCCAAACTCATGTAGTGTAAGATGTTAGTCGTTGCTACATTGAGGGTTGTAGGATTATTTTGAGTCTGCTAACACGGATTCGAGGTGAGTGTGTCTTTTTAAGAGAAGCTTCTGGGAAGGAGTACCATAGAGGGTTAAAGTCCCGTATTTCAAAAAAAGACATCCCCTTAATAATTCCTGAGTAATGTCGGACACGAGAAATCCGGCATGAATCCACCCAGACCACTGGGTAAGGCTAAATACTTTTTTACACCGATAGCGCATAGTACCGTGAGGGAACGGTGAAAAGAACCCCAGGAAGGGGAGTGAAATAGATCCTGAAATTTTTAGCTTACAAAGGAGTGGGAGCCCCGGCTTGCCGGGGTGACCGCGTACCTATTGACGAATGGGTCAGCGAGTTATTGGCAGTAGCAAGGCTAAGACAGGTATAGTCGGAGCCGCAGGGAAACCAAGTCTGAATAGGGCGATTAGTTTCTGTCAATAAACCCGAAGCGTGACGAGCTACACATGGGCAGGATGAAAGTCCGGGAAACCGGGCTGGAGGTCCGAACGGGTTGGTGCTGCAAAACCTTCCGATGACCTGTGTGTGGGAGTGAAAAGCTTATCGAATTACGTGATGGCTGGTTCTCTCCGAAATGTATATAGGTACAGCTTGCAATCAAGATCTCATAGAGGTAGAGCTCTTACAAGGCTAGGGGTGTCGAAAGGCATTACCAAACCTTATTAAACTTCGAATGCTATGAGGAATATTGCAAAGTGAGACTGCGGGGGCTAAGCTTCGTAGTCAAAAGGGTAACAGCCCAGATTTCTAACTAAGGTCCCTAAAGTATGGCTAAGTGGTAAAAGAGGTGTCTTTGCTCAAACATCCAGGAGGTTTGCTTAGAAGCAGCAATCCTTTAAAGAAAGCGTAATAGCTCACTGGACAAGCGAAGGCGCGCTGAAGATGTAACGGGGCTAAGCCATATACCGAAGTTGAAAGA
This sequence comes from uncultured bacterium, assembly GCA_903918675.1. Classification (GTDB taxonomy): domain Bacteria; phylum Patescibacteriota; class Gracilibacteria; order Absconditabacterales; family Absconditicoccaceae; genus CAJBLF01. The sequence goes on along the minus strand of CAIXFE010000047.1, from coordinate 530 downwards.
TCATAGATTCGTCTATGGTCGGTAGGAGAGTGTTCTCTGCGGGATGAAGCTCTACTGTGAGGTAGTGTGGACTTCAGAGAAGTAAAAATGCTGACATGAGTAACGCCTGCTAGCGAAAATCTAGCATGTCGAAACCCTAAGGATTCCTACGCAACGTTCATCGTCGTAGGGTTAGTCGAGACCTAAGGCTTCTCCTGAAAAGGAGTGTCGATGGATAGCTGGTTAATATTCCAGCACTTAAGTATGCAGTGATGTGGTAACACATGGGGACGTGTGAGAGTCCCGTAAGAATATACGGGATCGAAAGAGCGAGAGAATTCCACTTCGGTGGATGATGTAGAGGTAGGCAAATCCGCTTTTACTAAATCGAGCTTGATCGGAAAGGATCTCTTCGGGGTGAATGATTCTCATAGTTTCGATGTCGAGAAAACCCACTAAACTTATGTATATTTAACTCGTACCCAGATCAAACACTTGTAGGGTGGTAGAGAATACCAAGGCAATCGAGACAACTAATGGATAAGGAACTT
>CAIXFE010000046.1 GCA_903918675.1 uncultured bacterium | reverse complement strand
GTGATTGAAGGATGCAACAGAAACGACATTAAAAACCATGGTAACTTCACTGGATAACGATGAAGATCCATTCACAAAAGCGGATACTCCCATAGAAAAACCAGTAACCACTCCAGATGCTACAGTCCCTGTCGTCGCATGAACTGTCGCTACATGAGCAGTGGTAGCATGATCACTGGATAAGAAAATTTCAACCGTAGATGTCGCTCCATTCAAAGAGATGAAGAAACATCCTATTTTATCTGGATATGGGGAGAGATTAGATCCGACGAAAAAGACTAAAGTAGAGCAATTCCATGATTGAGTAGATATTATGGCTACAGAATGAGATGATATTCTTTCCATGACTTCCGGGAAAGTATTTTTTGCAGGCGATGCAAACGATAACTATGGAAATAAAGCTATGATCACCAAACCAGATGGAGAAGTGATATCCTACGCACATATGTCCAAGACGCTAGTGAGCACTGGGGATACAGTGACTGCAGGACAAAAGATCGGAGAAGTGGGTCACACAGGACTAGCTACGGGGCCGCATTTACATCTCTGAGAAGAGAAAAAAGATGGGACATCAGAAGATCCCGCCAAAGATGATGATTTAAAAGATTTACTCAAAGCAGCATAATAGTTTCTTTTTATTTCTCTTTCGCATGATCATGAGTAGTGGCACAGAGACACAATCTCATTGACCAGAAACGCAATTCGTCACGCTTGATGAATTGAAGGAAGAGATTGCCGTTGCTTACTTAGGAGAGTGGAAGCAGCAAGAAGTTACATTAACGCCATGACAGAAAGATGCACTATTATGTGATACGAGTGACACGATAGATATTGCATTGTTCCCATGATATGATGAAATGGATATCAAGATGCTGGCAGACGAGCTTGCTACATTAAATGATACGCCACAAGATAAGCTGGATGAAATTCACGCTTGCATTGCTGATGGCGTAGAATCTGCTTTCCCGCTCGTCGTACGGAAGGAAAAAGAATTTCAAAAAATAGATATGGAATTGTCTACACTGAAAACACAACTGACAAACATAACTACCAAGACCAAACAACTACGTCAGGATATCTATGATGAAGGGACTACGAATGTAGCAAACAGAAAAAAGAATATCGATGAGGCTAAGATAAAAGGTATTACCTTGTCTGTTTCAGACACAAAAGATATTCTTACTCCCAAAATCCCTCCTATTGAAGAAAAAGAAGGCATTGAAAAAGAAACAAAATATTATTTTCCTGTGCAGTGATACGATAAAGTCACGCAAGGAGTCCATGGCGATTATTATGATGCTAACTGAGCATTTCATAGTGCTCATTATGGTTTTGACATCGACACAAAAAACGACAATCCGCACCCTTCAGTGCTTGCAGCATGTACGTGAACGGTAGTAAATATAGGGGGTGTCCGAGAATCCCGATATGGATCCGGATATTCTGGATATGGGAATCATATCGTACTCCAAGTAGGAAAATATCTCGTCATGTATGCCCATTTATTATACAAGCCAATATTCGCTGATCATACTGAAATCAAGGCGGGCACTGCTATCGGTAAAGTATGAAGCACAGGAGAGAGCACATGAAATCATCTGCATTTTGAAGTGAGAGAATGAACGGATCGGAAAACTGCAAGTTTCGTAAATCCTAATGTTGCATTCCCAGACGTGCGAACACCAAAAGCAATAGCAGCATCTTCGAACCTCTCAGCAGACGCGAAGAAATAGTTAAACGGTAGACGAACGGTAGTCGAACAGTAGATAAACAGTAGCTTAGATCATAAATCTAAGTTTTTTTTACATTAAAAAATTTAAACTTAGAAATTATTTAGAAATTAGAAATTGAAAATTAGAAATTCTTAATCACTTTCTTCACCACTCCCACCACTTTAGTCTCATCATACTTATCTACCTCCACCTGATCGAAAAATCTATTTACGGATTCTAGCCATAGCTTGCCGTCTTTTTTTATAATTTTTTTCAGCTTGGGTAAATTATTGTGCAGGATAAAGACATAATCTGAAGGGTCGTAGCTGGGCTGTTGTTTGATGAGTACCAGATCTCCGTCTTGGATTTTGGGCTCCATACTATTGCCTTTAGCTCTCACGAAAAAGCAACTATTGATATCTTTGATTCCCAACATTGCGATCGTTACAGGAATTTTTTCTTGAGAATATTCATCTAAGATTTTCTTTCCTTTGTTCCCACACTGAGCAAAACCGTAGATAGGGAGCTGGATAACATCATTCATTCTATCTCCGAAACTTTCTCTGAGTAATCTATATCCATGTTCATCCTTCGCGAAATATCACTTCAATACGAGCTGATTGAGTTTATTCAACACCGTCTGAGGATGGTTGATCCCTAGTGAAGCAGCAATTTCCCTGAGGGTGATCCCTTCTTGATGGGTGTTTTTTTTGAAAAATGAGATGAGGGCTTTCTGGATATTGTCTAAATCTTTCATGGGCAGGGGGTTAAGAAAATATAAATCGCTGTCATCCTGATCCCGACGGGTCGGGAGAAGGATATAATTATACTCTTCATTTTTTTCAGAAATGGTATCTTATGTTTTCATAATAATCATCTCCTTGACGCTGTCAAGAGGACTTTGACAAAATCAACACTATTTTTGACGCTGGTTGATAGACGAGTTATGAACAAGTAAAAAATCTCTTGATTTTATGAAAATATTCGTTAAAATTGATTTCGTTATCATTTCCTTGGCATGATTTTTATCATGAATGAAATGACTCTAGTCGATCCGGCGATATTACCAAAGTTTTATACTCTTATTACATACGAAGATGACGACAACAGCATCCGCTAAGGCGGGCACGTCCACGAAGGTGGGAAATCAAGAATTACAAGAAGCTTTCAAAAGCATCGAGAAGCAATTTGGTAAATGAGCCATCATGAGGATGGGCGACAATGCAAATGTTGGGATG
>CAIXFE010000045.1 GCA_903918675.1 uncultured bacterium | reverse complement strand
CCTATGAAAACTAGGTTTTTTACTTTTTCATTTTTGATGACGCCTCTCAATTGATTGATCTTGTCTTCCAATTTCTGCTTTTCGATGATGGCTTCTTGTTTCTCTTTGGTGTAATCAGGTAAGGCAACCATATGTTTGATCTTAGTTTCCAATTCAGAGACTCTTTGCTGAAGCATAAAGATGACCTTATTTTTCTCTTCTACCATCTTCTCCTTTTCTTTGAAGATCAAGAAAAATTTTTCGATCTTTTGATCGATAGCATCTTCAAATCATTTATTTGTACTCAGATTTGTGTTTGTGCTTTGACTTGGTGTCGTGTTGGTACTCTGGCTTACGATCTCAGAATTCAGCTCTTGGCGAAGTGAAGAGAATTCTTGTTGTAAGGACAAAATTTCTTCTTTGGCTAAGATGACTTTGTTGGCGATCTTCTTGTACGAAAGCTTTCAGCTCTTGATATATCTATCTACGGTTCTTGTAGAGATATTTAAAGTTTTGGCTGCGACTTCTCTGGTTACATTGTACGTTTTGCTCATGATTGAAGGAATGATGAAATGATAAAATGATAAATTGATAAATGCTGATTGCGGTGAGGAGATTCATATAAAAAAACTCCATCACTGTTAACTGTTAGTTGCTAACTGTTAACTGCCATGTAGAATCTTCTTTTTATATTATTTTTTTGATGATGAGATGGACAAAGGTAACGATAAGCGAGAGGATGAATGTCTGCCCCAACGTTCATAATGTGATCACGATACCGATATCAGCGTAATTAATGCCCTGTTCGAAGACATATAAGAGTAATACATTGATAAGGAGTCCAGATATCCCCAGGGTAAGATACTTGATGGGGAGGGTCAATGCCTTGAGAATACTTCTTAGGAGTGAATTTACGATCCAGAATCCACATCACAACGCTCAGAAGATCACTAAGGTGTCCTTGTATGTCGAGGTCACTTTAAATCATAATTCAGGGACATGATTTGCGATGACATACAAAAGAAGCGCGTTGATGACGATAGTAATAACGAGGTGTTTGATGATTTTCATCGTCATGATCTTTTATATAAAAGCTTTTGTTTGGTCCATAGAGCGGTAGGTGTTTTTCGCTTGGTGCCCCCGTGTATAGTAACTTGTCCATTCTTTTCAAGTCTATTACGTCTGTTTTAGTTGACTTTTTGACATTTTTTCATCATTTTTGTCAAAAACTTGTCGATATCTGTCTTGGCTTTGGCTTGAGGCTTAAGGCTTGAAGCTTAGGCTAATCGTCTAGGAGGTCGTCAAATACGTCTTTTTGGCCGTCTTTCAGATACTCATGGATGGCATTTCTAGCTGCCATGATTGCGATCACTGCTGCCCTCTTTCTTTTTGCTGAAACTTCGAATCCTTTCTCTTGCATCGTCTTATGAGTCCGGGTGAGAACGTCCTGGATATCTGCACCTTTGATAAATTCTGCGAGGAAACTTGCGGCTGCTGTAGTGATCGTAGAACAACTCCCATCAAAACTATACTCCTTGATCTTATTTTTCTCGATAACGAGATAAACCGTAATATCATCTCCACAGATGAAATTGCCCTCATGTTGTTTGACTGTATATTTTTCTAAAGGGAAATTTTGGATCGGATTCTTGGCATATTCTTGGACTAATAGGCTATTCTCTTCAGTCATGAATTGGATGAGTGTTATCGTGTTAAAGAGTTGTCGGGTTAACGAGTTGGATGGTATTTGCTCATTCCAAATCTCTCCACCTTTCCATCTCTCAACCTCTCAATTTTATTATTCTGCTCTGCATCGTAAGTGTTCTACCAATCTTTTGAGAATTATAATGATTTTATTACTGAGTTCTATAAATCATTTGACTGCGATGATCTCAAATTCATTGATCTGGTCTGCGATATTGTGCATGCAGATGAGAAATTTATTTGAATTGATCTCTAATATGACATCGAAAGTATCCTCCTTAAATTCTGTGAAAGTCGCTTTGATATTTCCCAATGAAATAGTCCTTTGTGAAACATCTGCGGCATTGAGGAGGATCAATTGGTTCATCAGAGATATCTATAATGATAAAAATTTACTGTCTATAAGACAGTGGGATTGCATAATATTTTTCCACAGTATAAATGCAATAGAAAAATCGCCTAATTTCTTGTGGAAAAATCGACTTGATTTTTGGGTAAAAAACATTAGATTTTTTTCTGTGATTTTATCGTTGTCCACTAGCTTATGAAAAATAAGAGTTTTGACACTGTGGTTAAAAAGTTGATAAAACGGAAATGAAAATTAGTTG
>CAIXFE010000044.1 GCA_903918675.1 uncultured bacterium | reverse complement strand
GGAAGAAGAAAGAAGACTGATGTATGTCGCAGTCACGAGAGCTAAAGACGTTTTGTTTCTCTCGTACGCACACTCGAGGATGACGTGGTGACAAACCAAAAATAATCCCCCAAGCAGATTCTTAGATGAGATACCGATAGAACTCACAAAGAAATATGATCTGGGTGGAGATAATGGCAGAGAAGATCATGCTAACATCAATGAATGAGATACGGTCAAACATAAACTCTTCGGCACAGGGTACGTTTTGGAGATTCGAAACAATCTCGCCATCGTCAAATTTCACAATCCAAAATTTGGAGTTAGAAAAATAGAGTGTAGATTTTTGCAAGTGGTATAGTTGTCATTGCGAGTCGAACGGAGTGAGATGTGGCAATCCAGATTGTCTGGATATGATTTTATAAGAGATTTCCCAAGAGAAATACCTCAATAAGAGGATTTTTTGCAATAGACAAGAATCTATTGTTTTTTGCTTTAAATAAACTATAGTATTGACACATATTTACAAATAAGGATGTAAATGTTATATTGAGACTGAGACAATGTCTATCACAATACCAGCCTAAAATATTACCTTAAAAAGGTACTCCCTATGGAAGATTTTGCCAAAGGAGATTTTTCACAAGCACATAAAATAATTGATGTCTACCAAGAATATATCAAAGAATGCATAGAGTCAGCCACACGCAAACAAGCATGATGAGAAGACGATATCTCCACTTACTTAAAGAAACAACTAAAAGAATTAGAGGTCCAGCACAAAGAGTGGACAGAAAAGAAAAATCTAGCGTTGTGAGACATAAAAAATATCAAGGAAGCGATAGATAAAGAACGGAAAGAATTCCAAGACGAGGGTAATTGAGATAAATATTGGAACATATTTCTAAATTCCTTGAAAAAAAACGAGTACAATATCAATATGCTTCAAAATAGCTTCAATAATAGCTTGGGAGAAAAAGATGAAAACTTCATAAAAGAAGTCACAAAAGTCTTTGAGACATTCTTCTCATCTGCATACATTCATCAAGAGAAATTCGATGAGTTGAATACAAAAATGTATCATGCCAAAGAAGCGAGAAATGAAGCAACACACACGCTTTCTCACAAATCTAATCGACAGAATCTAGAAAAACAGACTGATGAAATAAAATCAGGGAGGGAAATGGCATGAATAGAAAACCAAATCAGAAAAGATATTTTTAAAATATTTAAGAAGTTGGATCACCTAAGTAATATAACCGACCAAAGAAGTCTCCAAGAGATGTTCACAAGTTTCATGACCACAGATCTTATCGTAGATTGTAATACAAAAAAACAGGTAAAGATAGATCTTATCAGAAATCATACCGATAAAACAGGACTTTTTGATCACATACGGAGAATCTATAGGGATAATACACAGATGTTCGTTGAACTAGGCACATGAAGATTTAACAATAAAATACCAAACAAAGACGAATTATTACAGAATAAAATCAAGAGCATAATAGAGACATCAAAGGCAATACTGGATAAGATTTCTGATATATCATTCTATTTTCGAGTGGATAAAGATTCTCCTGAAGAAATAGAGAAACGAAAAACAACACCAAGCAAAGAACGAAAAGATTACGTCATAAACGATCTCTTATCAAATCTCGAGAAAGTGCTCAACACTACCGAGAAAGAAGGATGATTGAATCAACAAAACAATAAGATAAAAAAGCTTTTTGAAGGCATCTATACAATAACGGAAAGTCATGAATTTGAAGATTACTGTACAAGATTACGAAATATTGATGCAGAAAAATATCGAAACATCTTATGAATCGAAGGAAGAATGTTACTAAAACAGATATATATTGCCATGAACCAAGAGGAAAGGGAAATCATAGCAAGAGACTATCGTCATCGATGAATATTCGAACAAATAGAAGAGGATGTACTTACTGAAGAGGAGTACAGGGAAAAAGACCAACTACCATTTCTTGATCTTGCTCCAACATACAAGCTCGATTGATATATAGAGAAGACCATCGAAAGCATTAAGACAAAGATAAAAGACATTACATACAGTCAGGCAAAAACTCTTGAGACGGCTATACGAGAGATACTTCACGAAGAATGATACAAACAGCATATAGATTCATGAGAAACCATACCAATACTTTCAGATGAAAAGTTTATAGAGAAAGTAAAAAAATCTAAGGGAGGAAAAGAATTATCGATGAGGCTTAAGAAATCAGAAACAAAACTATTACTTGATATAAGTGCTCGGATAAAAAACATCCAGAAACCGAGCATACAAGAAAAGGCAATGAGCGCATATTACAAAAGAGTACAATTAGCAAATTTTAAGGCAAGAGAGAAAGCAAGAATTAAAGGAGAATTAGACGATACCAAACAATAAAATCTAGATTTTCCGCGAAGCTTGCTTCGCGTGTAGCAATGACTATAAGGTAGGTATGAAAAACGAGCTACATATTACAAAAGAACATAATGTAAGTTTGCTTCTCTATCACTTTGTATGTCCAGCAAAGTATAGAAG
>CAIXFE010000043.1 GCA_903918675.1 uncultured bacterium | reverse complement strand
TCTGAGATTTATATCTCTTGTACTTCAAACATAATATTTCTTGTTATTCATCAAGAGGATATAGAAGTATCCCATACATGTATCTTTAATAAAACTTAGCCACGAACGGGAATCGAACCCGTGATCTCACCCTTACCATGGGTGTATTCTACCGACTGAACTATCGTGGCATTTCGGTGGTCATATACCTACATATTTATCAGCCAAATGCAAGAAAAAACATTCCGATATCACTTCCTCTATGATAACAATTAAAAATTAAAAATTAAAAATTAGAAATTAGAAATTAGAAATTAGAAATTAGAAATTGAAAATTATCCCTTCTACTTCTCTTCCAATGATAATCTATCATCTGCATCTGTAGCCATGATTACGTCATCTGTCATGATCATGCGCACGCCCAGACCATAGAGTCTCTGAAGATCTGGGAAAGTATCTACAACATAGACCACAAGTTTTTTTCCCATCTCTGCGACTTCTTGCGGAGTAGTATCTTTGATCAGATTTTCTGACATCAGATAATATTCATGATCGAAATGGGGGAGGATATCAAGCTCATTGATATTATAGGTATCCCATGCTGCATGGATATCAGCGTACGATCACAGGAGATAGGTAGCGGTTTTATCGTAACTCGTAAAGATCACCTTATCTGCCATACCTGCTTTCTGTACAGTCTGGATGACAGAAAGGGTTTGTCTCTCCACAGCGTCAGGATCGGTATTGTAGACTTTGATCTCCACGAAGTAGTAATCAAAAAGTCCTTTGACTTTATCAAGCATATCGGCTAGTGTCGCCAATTGCTCACCATTTTTCAAGGGACAATTTTTTTGGAGATAGGATAAGGTATATTTTGTTACGTCATATTTAGGACAAACCGTCTCAGTCAAAAATTTTCCATGAGCTATGACATTTTGTCCATCCTTGGTTTGTGATACATCAAATTCTATGCCATCAGCGCCATGCTTTTTAGCCAATAAAAATGCAGCTAAAGAGTTACCAGGGATGTCGCCTGTATACGACCAGGATCACTGATGGGCAATGATGGTCAATCTTTTTTCTCCTTGAGTTCATGATCCATTTTGCACTCCAGAATTTGCTTGTTGAAATCCATCATATGCCTGGATATAGCTATAGACAAAAGGATAGCTCCCTTTCAAATCAGAGATATGCATAAATGTTTGTCCTCACGTGTTGAGTGTGGCTATCCCATATTTATAGGTATAGTAACGGCAAAATACGACTCATCGATTTCTTCTTTTAGTAGATGAAAATACATCATTGAACAGTTTAGATACGGTCGTACCTGCTCAGCCTACCAATTGTTTGAGTGAATAGAAAAAATCAGTATGTTGGATGACGTTGGTATTGATTGTCCCTGGCTTAATTCCCGTGCCCACAATAGTCGCTACAGCCCTCGCATATCGGAGATTGCCAAAATCTTCTTTCTCTCCAGAGGCTAATGATTCCATCTTATGATGATCTCCCACAATGATCAAGATACCATTATCAAAAAACTTTTCTTTCTTGAGTTGAAGATAAAAATAATACAGACTTTTGTCGGCGTATCTCAGTGCATCTGCTTGGGTGTCTCCGTAGGGAGAATTGTATGGCTTATGGAAAGAGATCGTCTGCAATGCTATTAAATAAGGTTTTTTTTGTCACTGGATGGTGGCTAGTGTCTTATTGTATAAAGACAGATCAGGTGCGGCGTCAAAGACATATTTTTTTTCGTTCGCAAACGCATTTTGATCCACCAATGTCGTAAATCCTACCCCAGAAAGAAATGCGCGTTGATCCAGAAAATCCAGACTTACTGCACTTACAAATGTGGGCCTATATCATTGCTGTGAGAAAAATTGGGGCAACGCTTCTGTATATGCCTTGTATCAAGTATAAGCACTCTCCTGTTGTCGAGCAAATTTCCAAGGCTCTACTCCCTGGAGCAATGATATATGCGCAGTATCAGAGGTACATCCATTCGCAATAAAATTTTTGAAGGTAATGCCTTGTTCTTGTATCTTATCAAAATAGGGAAGATTATCTGCAGTTCATCCATCTCTCAATGAGTCTATAGCCGATAATGATTCAGCGAAAACGATAATAACATTTGGTTTCTCGGCACGTCAATTTATTTTGGTAAAGAAATTCTTATAATTATTTAATACCGATCATACACTTGGAAATATTGTCTGTTCGATGGCTGTAAAGTTGATCGAGAGAATGTTGTCAGGTAAAGAGATCCCAGAACGTGCACAGAGACTCGTGATACCACAAGCTCATGCAAAGATCAAAAGAAGTATCGACAAAAATAATTTCTGATTTTTTTTAAATTTACCACTTTGGATAAAAAGAAATGCGCCTATCCCAAGGATGAGAAATACTACCAATCATCACATCATCCAGCCTGAATATTGCCAGATCGATGAGTCCAAATATTGAGACATGTCGAAGATGGAAAGCCTGCTTTGAAAAAGATACATAGTAAACATATCTAGTACAAACAGCAAAAATATTCCAGCCAGAATAATGTTGTTTATCCGTCTCCAAACTTTTTTTCTGATAAATCTATTGATGACGACCAAGATCATCATCACAAACAGTACAAAAAAATCACTGACCAAGTAAGATAAATAATTTGCTAACGTCGCTCATGTTGTGGCTTCTTGCAAGATCTCATGAGCACTGAAGTATAAGAGGATTTGCTTGATGCACAAAAATAAAAATCACAGGACCACAAGAGTCCTGCCATACATAGGGGTATGCTGAGCAGCTTTACGAAGTGAAGATGAAAATGATTTTAATTTCATAGATTTTTATTTTAAGAGTATACAAAAAACAAACAAAATGAAAGTAGTCATTTGGACAAATTTTGCAATTGAAAAAAAGATGCAAGACACAAGGTTCAAGATCCAAGACTTTCGGTCCTGCATCATGTTTACCCTCCTCTTTGGAGGGCATATGGGTCATGCATCATTTTTCTTATTTTTAGAGTGGAATTATTACTTCGATACAAAGAGATTACTCAACATATTTGCAATAGTACTTAATCTTTTATCATGGGTATTTATTACTCTGAAAACGTTATACTAACCAGCCGTATAAAACGTTAAATTTGTAAATCACATATAGATATGTAAAGCCTTATAGTAACCGTACCAGCCTACCGGCAGGCAGATTTGCTCGTACTGCACCGCAACCAAGATATAAAGATATTCAAGGCGGTGCAGTGTAGCTTCCTGCCTTCTACACCTTATTGAACTATCAAATTATCAGCCCTCTCCAACATGATAAGTACATATCATTTTGTCTCTTGTGCTAATGGTTGGGCAATGTCTTTGATGACTCACTTGGTTTTCAGTGCTTGCAGATGACGAGTATATCGTGGTTGGGTAGATCATAATGATACATTATATGTGCCATCATAGAGCAATCTGGACAATACAGTCCCAAATTCTGCTCTCGTGACATATCATCCAGGATTGAAGGTCCTTTTGGGTGTCTTGCCATCCTGTTGTACTCACATAATTCATAGTCTACATACTCTTTGCATATATACCTTTGTAGAGAGTGACTCATTTGAAACGTCTGTGAATGTGCAAGCATTATCTGTCTTGGGGGTAATGCCGACAATATTTTTCGCATAGAGAGCGATAATTTTGGCGAGGTCTCTTCTCGTGATTTTATCATACAGATGCATATCGCTGGATGAGGAAGTAATCAATCCACGATCAAGTGCATAGAGATAAGCGTCACGAAGTTCTGTAGTGTCTATGTAATGGGAAGCGCCCGCTGGTAATACCGTTTTTGGCGCCCCTTTACAAGTATTATCATAATAACTTGGCGAGTTGTCTCCGTTCGGACAATAATCCATAACCAATCTGACGGATCCACCGCCAAGAATAATGTTTCATGGAGTAGTCGTTCATGTATTGTCCATTCATGTATTGTTCATTCATGTATTGCTGGTTCAAGTAGTATTAGTTCAGGTATTATTAGTTCATGTATTGTTTGTTCAAGTATTATTAGTTCATGCACCGATTCCGAAATAGGTCAGATGAGGAACGGCGAATGAGATAACATTTTTCCCATCAGATGCTGAGACGGTAGATGTCCCATAAAGTGTCCATGTATTACCATCTTGTGAAGAAAAAATTTGTAACGGAGTTCATACTGCCTCATCGGTATCTATGGTCACGACAAAATTTTGAGCCTGGCCTGAGCTATCATCTGCTACCAATGTGGTATCCTCATCACTCATATCACTTCCGATATGGATGATTTTCGTCACTGTAGCCATGTTGGTTTCAGATAAGAATTTATTCACAAGTACGGGATCAGTAATTCCTTGAGGAGCATAAAAGATACTGGTGTATGGTGTCTTTTTCCCATCGTGAACAGCGTTGAGTGTGGTATCTTGAGGGATCGTGACGCTGATGTTTCTATCGGATTCTGATGCATCGGGCGTATACAATATATAGGTATTGTACACTTTAGGATCATTTTTAAAGTCCAAATTATTTACAGTCTTGATAGTCTGTTCATCTACAGATTCTATTCCTTGGATTCCATCAGCTGCTCATTTTGAGATCTTCTGCTTTTTGACAGCAAGCGTAGCATCCAGCTGACTCAGGGCAGTGTTCTGCGTATTGTCGTTGTAGATATTAGAAGTGTCATCGGTATCCAAATCTCAGGCATTGACGAGTATCGTAGTTGATGAAGATCAGATCCGATTTACTTTGCTGATCAAGAAGATATCGTTAGTTAATCCAGAACAACGTACTTCAAAAGCGAATGCTCCATTGCTAGCAAATGTATACGTCGATTGCTGGTTGTTGTTGACTACTGCACAGGTCTTGGGTAGCAAGACTTCCGCCGTTACCGATCAGTCAGTCTTTCCTTTATCTTGGCCAGGAGTATAGACAATCCTTGGAAAACTACACATCCTCTGCGTATTCCATCATTCCCAGAGCGTATTCAAATAATCCGTCTGTAGGGAAGAAATACTATTCCATGTCAGGCAATTGTTCGCTACATTTCACTGAGCATCATTTTCCCATGATGCCGGCAATCTATTATCAGTAAGATTATTGTCATTGAGTAATGCATGGATAGTGACTTTAGGAGCGGGTTTCATCAGTGTCCATAAGGGTCATGTACCAGCACTGACATCACTGAGTCCATTCAAGGTCGTGCTATTCATGGAAAGAATTTCAGGTAGAGTGCCGTCGAGTTGATTGTGAGAGAGATTGAGCGTGATATCATTATTATCACCACGATCGCATGCATATGGTTCTCCTATTGTGGTCCGGGTTATTTCGAGTTCATTATCCTTTGGATTGCCCATGTTTAATGATTTACAGATATCATTGGGATCAAAGGCCATAGTCGCTTCGTTATAGGTTCGTGCTCATCCTTTATCATATCTACAGACAGCACCATGGAATGATCCATCATCTCCTCTACTAAAGACTCAGACATATTGCCCTTGTGTAGATTTCCCTTCCCCTTCTTTCCCGGTACAACTAATGATTCCACTTGCACTATCTTCAGTGCATCCATCGCCAAAGAGGGTAGATACAGGCTTATTTGGAAGAGTGTCGGGGATTATAATTTGTGTCCAGAAATTTCCATTATTTACCACTTGCAAGGTGCCTGTGGCGTCTCCTATCTTAAGTCCTGTAGTTGTTCCTGTCAATATCTGTCCTAATTTGATATCGTAGACAGCTTGTAGCTTGATGGATTTATAGGTAAGTGTTCTATAAATATCTTGATCAGAAGCAAGTAAAGCAGTATAGGTCGATGATTTTGCTACGTTAGTAGAAGAGTCGTCAGAAAATTCTGTGATGATGGGTCATGCGCCATATCAGAAATAGGTAACGGTTGGTAGATTGCCAATCAGATCGTTGTAGGAGAGATTAAAGGTATTCGTACAGGTAGGAATAGGCAGATATGCAGGTAATTGGCTGATACTATTATGAGAAAGATCGATATCGGTAATATGATTTGCCATGTTTGTGAGAGATTGGATCAAACTTGTCGCCATAGGGACAATAGCATCTACAGCATCTTGATCTGCCATGAGGCTACCCAAGAATCATAGATTGTTTCAGACGGAGTCCAAGAAGTCTGGCTTCTGGACACTATCATCGCCTCGTTCATCGGCTAAGATGGCATTGACTCCACTTGCAATCTCACCAAACACCTTTCCATCCAAAGACCCCGTCATTCCAAAAGTATATTGTGTAAGAGGATCAAGAAAGAGATTCGTGGAAGTGAGATTATCTTGATAATAATGATAGATGTTTGCTAAGTTGCTTGTCTTGTCAGGAGCTATGAATGCGCCGAGTTTGATAAGCCACTGAACGCCTTTTCGCGCATCACTATTATTCGTAGAGCTTCCGTATGTGGTATCAGTAAATACATGTGTGGTATCAGCAAATACATTTCCTGTAGAGCTATTCTTATTGATCATGTAATCAGCAAGAATATGAACGAAATCCATACGTTGAGCTAAGACATTGAACGTGATATATGGCCAGAAATTATTTTCTGAAACGAAAGAGATATTATTTAGCATTTGTAATATTGATCCATATCACATATTATCAACGATCTGAGATCGTCCATTATATCAAGGCATTTCTGGTACTGATATCATTGTTTCATTCCCGAAGAGAGAAGAGAACTCATTGTAAGAAAAGTCCAATGTCTTGAGATAGGGGAACATCATGAAGTATCACATAGGGACAGTGCCGTTGAGATGATTGTGTGATAGGTTCAGTGTATCCAAATGAAGAAAAGGTAGTCTGGTTAGAAAATCATCATCGTCAGAAGTTTTTGCCAATGTAAAGATATAAGGTAATACAAGGTCCATGGTGACAGGTAATGATCATTGAAGATTATTATCAGATAGATCGATTGATTGGAGATATCTAACACCTCCGGATTCTGTACAGGTGATACCATGCCGATCGCAGGCATTAGAATCCTTTAACCACCCCTTATGATTATTCCAGTCCTTGCCATCAGTCGCATCATAGAGTTGGATAAGCAACATACATTCTCCTGCTGATATATCTTTACATTGAAATCCCCGGTCGCCTAAAGCTTCGCTACTACAATACTCAGGATTAAAAGGAGAGCATACGGCGTAGGACGTCTTACAGCTTCATTGCATCTCTGGATGAGCAGTGTTGTATACATGGAGTTCTGGCTGATATGCTGGATTCCATTGGGTATACAGATGTTCGAAGGTGGTAGATTTTCCATCCATTTTTTCACTAGTACTATCATCATAAGAGATAGTATCTACGCTCGTCGAGTCAGAGATCTTGTAGCTAAAGTATCCTGTAAACGGAAGTTGATCAGTCTCTCCAGTCATCCATATATTACATCATGGCTCGACAAAACAAT
>CAIXFE010000042.1 GCA_903918675.1 uncultured bacterium | reverse complement strand
TTGCTCGCAATACACCTTATATCAGCTTTCTTCCTTATATACACTCAACATATCAATTCAACAATTATCACAATGTCTGAGATACAATTGTCTTTCTGGTCTCATATGCATTCTCTCTAGATGACGGATATCGGGATGTTTTCTGGGTAAAGGTAACTTATGCTTACGATAAAAATCTAATTCTTGCTTGATGATTTTAAATGGTCTTCCGCTTACTTCACAGACAAAAATCTTCTTCAAAATCTCATCAGAGACTATGGAGGCATCTGTAGGAATTTGATCTCAGCTTAAGGTCTCCATTGCAGAAGAGATGACAGGATCATAGGTCGTGTCTTGCCATTGATATCCTCTTGCTAGCGTCTCTTCACGAGTCATGGGAAAAAACTCACTCGCAACGGTTTCATTATATCCGAAGTAAGACAAGGACGGAGCAAAAAATTCTCCCCATTCTCAGTCAGCCTTCATCTTCTCTATAATCTTGGCAACAAGCTCATCATACTCTTTGGGACTATATTGTTTGTTCAAGACACAATACGATTTATTTCTCAGTCCAATGCATCCAAAGAGATGCTGTGAGTCAAAACAGTTTATGCAGTAGAGGAGCTCTGATCATCCTATGGGAAGAGAAAAGAGGGTGTGATAACTATTTCCACCCAAGCATTCATATCAGAGCGGGTTGTCACAATAAGTCTGATCGTATGCGGATTTACACACATAACTTTCGTAGATGTACTTAGAGTCTTCTACATTTCTAGAATCATAGACAAAAATGGCATTCGAACTGTTTCTAATATTATTTCCATAGACATTTGTTGACTCAGTGTATCTATTGGAATGGATCGCGGTCTTATCTTCAGCTTTCCATCCTTTCTGTTTCTGGAGCTCAAAGAGACTGGTTTCATACGCCTCTTTGGTCAATTGTTCATTATCTATACAATATTTCTTATGTGTGAGATTATTACATCCGTAGCAATACTGACAATCGATACAGGTATCTAGATTTCGCGAAAATGAGCAATCGATAGAATTTCTGGAGTAATACACATTGCTACAATTTTTACATTCAATACATTCATAACATCAAGAAAGCTGCTCTCCGATAAGGATATCTACGCTATCGTTGGACTTAGAAAGATTTTTTGCATAGAAACAATCTTCATTATTTCAGCTGGCAAATATCATATAGCAATTTTTATTGAATCAGCAGAGATTGGTATAATCACAATTTTCAGATTCCCTGATCGCCAGCGCTTGCTTAGGGATTTCCTTGTTAAGTGCGGCGAAGTTTTCTGTAAATGTTTTGCTGAAATCATAGTCCCTTCCATAGTCCATAGGGTCTCGTTTATCTGATCGTCGAGAGGCCTGATCATAGACCTTATAGGGTTTGTTAGGACTGTAAATCGAGATAATATCCTTCCCGCTGAGATCACATTTCCTCTTATATAATTTTCTTTCATTTCTAAACATCAATCTCCTTCTCTGCCTTTCTTCAGGGCATAAGGTCGGAGTTGGAATCGAATATTTTACTCCGTTTAAAGTAGGACTTATTTTATCGAAAAAATTTAAGTCTGACTGAAAAATGGCGAAGGGTTGGCCTGTAATCGCGCATGTCTTTCGTTCAACGATAGGATCGTTGGTTTGCTTAGAAATAAATTCATAAACAGCTCTTTGCATAAAAGAGAGGTAAAGATAAAAAGACAAACCTCTACATCTTGCCCCGAATAGCCAACAAGACAATGACCAAGATAGCTACCACGATTAGAAAACCAAGTGAAACAAAACTTTTCGTTTTTTCTTTTTTCAAATCTTTTTCAAGTACCATAACAGCAGTTTCTAATTTCTGTTTCTCTAATAAAACTTCTTGCTTTTCTTT
>CAIXFE010000041.1 GCA_903918675.1 uncultured bacterium | reverse complement strand
TCCTACGGCTAGTCATCTATATATCAATAACCTTTCACGTTTGGATAATTGTTTCATTAAGAATCATAATAGAGAAGTAAATGGTCTTTACTCCAATACTATTCTTTTTCTATGTTTGTGCATTTCGGATTACAATTTGGTCTCTTTTGTTTGAGCAGTTCTTTCCACGCAGTATAAAGTGGCTCTATTTTTTGCTGTATCTCTGGATACAATTGCACGTCCCTGTAATCTCTATCCATTTTGGCCTCTAGATGATCATAAAGTTCTAGAATATTACTCTTTGGAAATGCAGGATGAACAAGAACATTCAAGTAAAAAAGCGGATCAGTGAAATGTGTAGCCGAGTCTATGGTCGTCATCATTTTAGCTTCTTCAGTTTGTGGTAGCACATCCCTGCATCTATGAGATCTCACACAATGAGCTACCTTATCTATAAGCTCCTGAGCCACTCCTTCTTGCTCCAAAAACTGCCTTGCAATGATCTCTCATGTGATAGCATGATCCTGCTGAATAATGGGGTAATGACCAGCATCATGGAGAAAAATCGCAAGAAAGAGAACGAAAGGATCCATATCCGGATGGTGTTTCAATGCAAATTGTCCCCACTTCTGAAGTTCTTCAATATGCCCAGCCAAGGAATAAGGATCTAATTTATTATCTTCGATCATTTTATGAAATTTCTGGCTAGCCTTAGAGACAATAGCCATTTCTTGTTCTGTAAATCAGTAGTCCTTTAGATATTCCATGATCTGCCTAAACTAAAAAAATAAATCTGTCCCCTATGTAGTCTTCCGGATTTTTAATGCAAGAGATTTTTCGATAAAATATCAGTTAAGAAGCCCTTTTTCTAACAAGTTCTTGACATAGTTACTGACATTTTTTTGACGCAAAAGGCCTGAATGGCTGTTGGAGGTTTTAAATTTTAAGTTTTAGGTTTAAAGACTCCATCATTTAACACTCAAAACTTAAAACAAGAACTAATCATCTTGCAATGCCCTCATTGAATTATTATACAAGGGATATCTTTATCTCTTAGTACGATGAATGAAACCAACCTTACTCGTAATGGCTGCAGGTATGGGAAGTCGCTATGGATGACTCAAACAGGTAGCATGATTTGGCCCTTCCGGAGAAGCAATCATTGACTACTCCATTTATGATGCCTTAAGGACTGGGTTTGGGAGAGTTGTCATTGTCGTCAAGAAAGAGATGCTCCATGATATGGAGGAGATTTTTTCCAAGAAGTTAGCCCCCTTTGTAACCGTAGAATATGTCATCCAAGATATCGGCACCTTGCCGGGATGATTTATCTCTCCTCCTGAAAGAGTGAAACAACGAGGGACCACACATGCAGTACTTGCAGCTAAAGATATCATTCACGAGCCATTTGCAGTGATCAACGCAGATGATTTTTATGGGAGAGAAGCATTTCAAGCAGTAGCAGACTTTCTTAGCGGACCAGAACTCAACGAGACAAGCTATACGATGTTCAACAACAGACTCCACAATATGATGTCAGAATTCTGATACGTCACGAGAGGCATCTGCCAAGTAGATGAGCAATGATATTTGGTTGGCATTGATGAGACGACTAAAGTAGGGAAAGAAGGAGATGCATATTTCCATGAAGATGATCAGTGAATAAAACATCCATTGGATCGCAACGCGATAGTAAATACCAATTTTCGGGGCTTTCATCCTCAGGTGTTTGATTTTTTTGAAAAAAGTTTTCTGACGTTTCTTCACGTACATATCCAAGATCTCAAGGCAGAATCCGTCATGGCAGTCCTGCTTGAAGACCTGGTAAAAAAATGAACCATCAAGATCAAAGTCTTATGAGATGATATGCCACGATTTGGTATTACAGTACCTCAGGACAAACAGATCGCTATCGAGAAATTACAAAAAATGATATCCCAATGAGAATACCCAGCCAGCTTATGGAACAAATAGTGTCGAAATACAAAAATTTTGGAATAAACGGAAACAAATTTTGATATTCGGATATTGTTTTGTAAATTTTAAATTCGAAACTTTGAAAATTCTTCTTATGTTCCTCTCTGATGATAGATCATATCATCATAACTCTGAGAGACATAATCGTCTGCCGATACTCAGAGATTTTCCAGAAAAGAAGAAAGATTCTCGGCTGCTTGAACGTCATCCGCATCTATCAACCTTTCTACTTTGATAAACGAGCCAAGCCCCTCTACCTCATCCAGACAGATAGTAATATTATTATACGAACATCTCCATCTGACTTTGGATACTTCTACCACTTGATAATATCACATATATTTAAGTATTTCAGCTGCCTGATCAGAATCATCGATTGTTACTTCTCTTTCGATATTATCAAATTTCGTTTCCCCTCTTTTCTTAAGCATGAGAGTATATTTCCCATTTGAATTTCTGATCTTGATGATCACAGTCCCCTGCTGGATATCTGTGAAAAGTAAATCATTGGAGAGATACGTTCTATCTTGTTGAAATAACGGTTGTGAAAAAGAATATCACAAAAGCACCAGTCTACTTTTGATAGCTTCCACATCAGTGATCTTAGCTCTGACCTCTACTCCTTTCATGATAACTCAAGTAGTGAATTAAACTGATGCACGAGGAGGGAATAAATATCCATCGGCATATATTTTTGCATTAGCCTTCATCCGAGAATCGATACTCCCGACATCCCAGAAAGGATCAGTCTGGACTATACGTACATCTTGCTGTTGCATGAGCATATTGAACGTATCGGTAATATAATATTCGTTTACGGCTGTATTTATAGCGGTTTTCTTGATGAAGTCAAATAAAGACCTATGGAAAAGACCAACTCCGTTCCAGACAAAATCTGATGGAGCATCTTCTATTTTAGGCTTCTCCACAATTTCTAAAGCACGATCACCATCCAATCTCAGACAACCATATCTACATGTCTCTGTATGAGGCACCTGATTTACGGCAAGGATAGATGTTTTTACTTCTGCAAATTTTTTCAAAATATCTACAATAAGATAAGGTGAATAAATAGAATCTCCATACACGACAAGAAAATAATCATCAGCTATCCAAGGTTCTGCCTGTAAAATAGCATGTGCTGTTCACAAAGGCTGTTTCTGCCTAACAAAGGCAAAGTTGCCCATGGCAGCAGGAGCTGCAACCAAATCAAGTAAATCGTTTTTTCACTTACTCGTTAGGACTGATTCCAATTCATAATCCTTATCAAAATAATCTTCCAAAGCCTTTTTTTGATCAGAAGTAATCATAAGGATGTCCTCAATTCCTGCTGAAACAATACATTCTATAACATATTGGATCACAGGTTTATCGCCAACCGGAAGCATTTCTTTTGGAATAGTCTTGGTAATAGGCAAAGTCCTAGTTCAGATTCAAGCCACAATAACGATCGCTTTCATAAAGAGAAATTATTTAGAAAATAAATGTTTGGTATATCCACGTCAGATAAGTTCATGATAAGCAGTAAGTACATCATCAGGCACCTCTTGAGATATTTGGAATCACATAGCGGGATACTCGATAATCCTCTGAGTATCTCAGACTAGAATATTGATAAGCGCATCTTGAGTAATAGAGATATTGGGATAAGAAGTGAAGGAGATATTAGGTGAAGTAATGATAAATTTAGGGATATTTGCTCATGGCCATTGCTTCATAAATGTAGCATACGTTCTTCTCTGCATAAATGGCTTCTGAACAAGGAGAATATTATCCATAGGCACATGGGATTCTTTTAATAATGCATATCCATTCACAATATTCTGCCCAGTGTTTTCTGCTAAAACATCAAGAAGAATCTTATCCATGGGGACTCATTTTTCTTTAGCTATCTTAGCAAACATTTCAGCCTCACTAATTCACCAGTTGGTCGCCAAAAGATCATCGCCATGCGCCGTTCATCAGGAGAACAAGATATAAGGAGCATATCATTGGAGATAAAGATCTGCGGCATATTCAGCGACACGAAGATCATTACTGCATAAGACAAAGATCACATCTGCTGACACTATCGTATGATGCATAAGATGATAATCTCGCAATTTTTGAGCTAAATCCATATCAGATAATTTCATAGGGAACGAATCAATTAAAATCGTTTCGACGTTTCAACGTTTAGGCGTTTAAACGGGTGTTACTTCTCTGCGAAAAATGCATGAGAAAACATCAATCATTTTTCCACAAGAGCGATATCCATATTTTCATTTACACCATGCATATTGCAATCCTCATTAGCCAAGGGAACAAGCAAGCTTTCGGTTCAGAGGATATCCGTGAATAAATTCACGATGGGCAAAGTTCATCATGAATATTTATAGAAAACGGGCTTTCCAAATATTTCTTTCAATATCTTCTCTGCTTTCTTATGATAGATTGACCCCATATTCGCCTTAGATGCCTCTGCTTTGTCGACCCATGAAAGTTCGTACTCTACATACTCCGGCATATTTGTATGCACCCACTGTTCAAACGCTTTGATCACATCATCTACACGTTGATTTTTTACAAGTCTGAAATTGAGATGGATGCTGGATGTAGCAGGGATTGCATTTTTAAACCCATCTCCCATATATCCACCCTGGATGCCCGTAATCTGGATCGTAGGCCTCAATCCGACCTGCGTCAGATAGTCAAACTCTTTATCCGTCAGCAATGCTTTGACTCAAAAATCTGTCTGTATTTTTTCTACGTTTATCTTCATCTTCTTGTTTCTGATCAGGATATCGGTATCTATCTTCTCCACGTTGTAGTAGAAATAAGGAACGGTAATACGGTGATTCATATCAAATAATTTGCTTATCAAAATAGTGGCTTCATGGATCGCATTAGGAAACACTCCGCCATAAGACCCCGAATGGACATCGGTATGTGCAGTAGTAAGTTTTAATTTTGCATTACACGATCCTCTATATCCCGCATCGATACAGGGAGTATCTCCGATAATATCTGAGTCTGATACAAGTGCGATATCTGCCTTAAGTCTATCTTTATATGCTAAAAGAAATTGTTGTAAATGTGCAGATCCTACCTCCTCTTCTCATTCCAAGATCACAGTCACATTATAACAAAGATTATTCTGCTTACTCAACTCAAATAAACTTACAAGATGGATAAGAAATTGTCATTTATTATCAGATACTCCTCTACCATAGATCTTATCCTTCCCAAGATATAAAGAAAAAGGATCATGCTTCCATCATTCTCCCTTATCTGCAAATTGGACATCATAATGCCCATAGAGCAGGCAATTAGGTAGTTTTTTATTCACCGTGAAAGAAGCCAAGACAATAGGATTTCCATATCCTGTAACTACTTCTACATCTCGTTTATGTTCTTGGAAAAGCTTCTCTAGAAACTTTGCAGTTACCATCATCTCTGGAGCAAACTGCTGATCTGTAGATATGCTCTTAAATTTGATAAGATCTTTCAAGATATCGTAATATTGTGCCAACATCGTTTTCATTTAATAAGTAAATCCATTCCAAATCTTTTTGTTTAGGATTTATTTGCATGGCAGGTAAAAAGATTCCGCCATTTTTAATTTTTAATTTTTAATTCTTAATTTCTATTTATTCTTTCACTAATTCTTTCAATTTTCTCTTTGCTTTCTCATTGGAGGGTTCATATTCCAATACAAGGAAATAATATCTTTGAGCATTATCTAAATCGCCTATCTCTTCATACAAATCAGCTAAGGTAAGCATATATCCAGCATTCGTAGGTCTCAGCCTGACGACCTGTTCCATCTGTTGTACTGCATCTGGCTTTCTATCAGTATTGTAATATAATTCTACCATACTGATATAATATTTGGGATTGGCAGGATTGATCGCAATGGCTTTTTCGATCAATAATTCTGCCGTCTCAAAATCTCATGAAGTGAGATAGATCTCTCCGATCTGTCGGATAGCTTTGTGATCTTTGGGATCGAGTTCCACAATTTTTTTCAACAGCGAAAGTGCTTTTTTATGATTGCCCGTACTGAAATAATAATCAGCCAAAAATCTATTAAGGTCCTTATCATCAGGATCCAAGGCCAATCCTTCAATAAGTTTTTTCTCATAGTCATCCAGTCTTCCCTCTTTTCTCAAGACGAGTGCTTCATACACAATCTTTTCCAAAAGTTTTTTATTCTTAAGAAAAGATTCTCTATCATAGACCGTCTCCTCTTGTGGCGCAGCGACTGCAGGAGCATCTACCATAGGTGCCTGGATAATATTTTGGATGATATCGATCTCTACAGTTTCAGAAATGATGGTTTCTACTTGAGAACCCCCTTGGGACTCACTAAGGTCTTGATCAGAAGAAGGCTCGACAGTTGGCCTTTTCCCTTTAAGCAATACCTCATTTTTAAACTTCTTGAGAAAATTGATATGAGTAATTTTATTCAATGCCATGAGGATAAACTTCTGAAATCTTTTAGAAAGATAAAAAATGATGAGGATGATAGGGAATGCTATCAAGATCACAGTCAAAATAATCCATAGAATAGTTCAGATTTTTATCATGAGTATCCATTAAAGATATAAAATTCTTCATCGCCACAGATAAGGCAAATGATTAGTGTCCCGTCCTGGGTCAAGATCAGGAACGTGCCGGTCTTTCTTCACGTCTTGGTTTAGCATGATGAGAATCAAATCTCTTTTCTTGGTTAGGCTTTTTTTCTGGATCAGCCTTTGTCTCTTGCTCTGATTTATCTTTCGCTGTTTTTATTTGAGCTAAAGGTATCCTAAAAGTTTCATTATCATCAGTCCTGATAGTGACTTCATTGTTCATGATATTAAACGAGAATACTGTTCCACAAACGGCAGTTCACTTCACATCCACATGAGATCATTTAGCAGGGAACTTCTTACTTTCATCGGTATACAATTCCAATTCATGGACGAGGCAACATTTCAGTTTTCCACATCTTCATTTCAATTTTTCTATATCTCTTCCTTCTAGATTTTGTATGATAATATTTTCGATCTCTACACTTGGGAGCGGTCTACTACTTTTACAACATAAGCTGATCCCATTACATCATACGATACAATCCGCACCTGGAGACATCTTCACCATATCTCTTGCTCCGATCTGAAATAAGAAAATATTTTTCCCAAGTTCTTGTCTTAGTTCTTTGACAAAATCTGTGAAGACATATCTTTCCTCTGAGTAGAAGTAGAAATAAATCTGATCCCCATAGATGTGAAACCTCGCAGTCACGGGAACAGAATCAGGGAAGCTTTGCTTAAAAAGTTTTTTGAATAATGGGAAGATATCCAGAGCAAATGCTTGCTGTTCATCGAAATATGTTTTTTCTTCTCCTTCTAGAAGTTTTTTAAACATTGCCTGTCTGTCTGTGGGGACTTCATGACCCAGATAGGTACCCACAGAAAGCTTGGATGTCCCTGTCTGATCAGCCGCTTCATAGACTATCTTATCTCCATAACGAAGTTTCGCAAAGAGTGCATCATCTATATTTTTCACTAGAAAATTTTTATTGGTATATCGATCCAGGACATAGGCTTGTTTCATAGGCTACTACATGATATAAAAAGCATTATTGTATTGATTAAGAAGTAAGGACTTCGTCTAGTAAGGATTAAGAATTTTGGTGTTTTTCTGATAAAAAAGACTCCGAAATTCGTCATTCTTAATTCTTAATTCTTCATTTCCTTCATCATTGCCTCAAATTCATCTTTGGTCATATATTCTTTCTCTATCAGTTCGATCGACATTTTCTCGATCAATTTCTTGTTTTCTTTGATGATCTTCTTTGCATGATCATAACACATTGCCATATAATCTTTGATCTTTTGATCGATAATCTCTGCCGTCTTTTCACTATATTTTTTAAACATTTTGTAATCCTCTGTGTCTTTATCTGTGTAATTGATTGGTCCTAAATCTTTATCCATTCCATATTTGATCAACATATCAGTAATGATCTTCGTCGCTTTTTCAAAATCATTTGCAGCTCCCGTAGTGATACTTTCTTCACCGAAGAAAACTTCCTCAGCTGCCCTTCCTCACAATAATGAAGTGACTTCATCCAAAAACTTTTCTCTAGAAGATAAATAGGTATCTTCATCTGGAGAGATCCAAGTCATCCCCAGTGCGAGTCCTCTACGGACGATGGATATCTTTTCTACAGGATCAGCATGAGGGAGAATATGAGAAGTAAGTGCATGTCAGAGCTCATGGAAAGCAATCATTTTTTTCTCATCTTCTCTGATCGATTTAAGTTTCTTTTCTGGTCACATCAATACCTTCTCCAAAGCATATTCAAAGTCAGCTACTTCTATCACCGTCCTATCTTCCTTAGCTATCTTGAGCGATGCTTCATTGACGATATTTTCGATATCTGCTCCAACCAAACCACTTGTCCTTTTAGCCAATGATTCGATCTGTATTTTCTTACTTATCTTTTTTGCTCTGAGATAATACTGGAAGATCAAGACTCTTTCCTCCAATGTAGGCGCTGCCACATACACTTTTCTATCAAACCTTCCCGCTCTCAAAAGCGCTGGATCCAAAATATCTGGTCTATTGGTCGCAGCGATCACGATCACATTCGTGGTATTATCAAATCCGTCCATCTCAGTCAAAATCTGATTTAAGGTCTGTTCCTGTTCTTGATGTCCTCAGGTATATCAGACTCCTCTTTTCTTTCCGATAGCATCAATTTCATCGATAAAGATGATTGCCCTACCAGCTAATTTTGCTTTCCCAAAAAGTTCTCTGACTTTAGCCGCTCACATACCGACGAGCATCTCCATAAATTCAGATCCAGAGACGGAAAAGAATGGCACGCTCGATTCACCAGCGACTGCCCTTGCGAGTAAAGTTTTCCCAGAACCAGGCTGTCCATACAACAACACTCATTTAGGATGTCTTGCTCAGACTTTATGATATTTTTCTGGATGTTTGAGATAATCGACGATCTCAGAAAGTTCCATTTTGACTTCATCCATACCCGCCACATCTACAAATCTCGTTTTGATCGTCTTCCCTGTATTCAGCTTTCCGACTTTGACCGAGAAAGGGAATCCTCCGCCACCTTTGGGCATAGCAAACTTCATCAATAAGAGGAATAGTACAAAAAATAGCAAAATCGGTCCAAAATTTTCAACCAATTTACCGAATCGGCTTTCAGTATTGTAGACTACACTTACTGGGATGGCTCCAGTGAGGCTAATACCCAAATCTTTAAGTGAAGTACTCACAGGCTTTTGGGTTGTAAAAAGATTATAGTCATTTTCTACTAAGTTTTTATTCAATGATACTAAGGAAACCGTCTGCCCTGTCCCCAGATATTGGTATCCTTTGAGATCTGTATCATCAGCAAGGATCACCTTATCAAAGAGATTTTTGGCATATCCACTCAAAAATTCACTCAAGGACACGGCCTGCTCTTTCTTGACGACCTCTATCTTATCTCCCTGGATAGAAGTTCATTTATATACCTGGATAAGCCCTGTAACAACCAATACAAATATGAGAATAAATCGAAATCATTTTTTCATACACTATAAATATCAATATAAAAAACATCGCGTCTCAAGAGTATATGAAATCACCCCCCTATTTCAATCAAAAAAGACAGAAGAAAAAGCTAGTCTGAATAATGAATTTCGTACATTTTGCAAACAAGGAAGACTAGTGATCAAGACCTAGCTAGTTTTGTCAAAAAAAGGGTTGACAACGGCAATGAGATGAATATACCCACAACTAAGTTGTTTTCATTTTCTAAAACCATATGATATTCTCATGGCTGATCTCAAAACGGCACTCAAAACCACCCCAAAATATATCAAAATCCTCGCCGATGAAGGGATTCTCAGCGTGAAAGATTTTCTGCAATATTTTCCGAGAGCGTACGAAGATAGATCTACCATTAGAAATCTCAATGAATTAATTTTCAACGAAAAAGGCGTTACTGCTACCAAAGGGAAGATTACCAGTAAAAGTATCTTCTCAAGGTGATGAAGAAGAATCTATGATATCAAATTTGTCGATCCTGCAGGGAATAAATGATATATTACCATTTTCAATTCTGGCTTCTTAGCGAGTAAAATCCATGAAGATAAGCGATATATCATCGTAGGGAAACCCATGATCAAATTCAATAAGATCACCTTTTCTCATCCTGATGTAATTGAAACCGAGCCTCCGGAAGAAATAATTACGAATGACGAATGACCAATGACTGATGACAATAAGAAACCTTCAACCTTCAACCTTCAACCTTCAACCAATACTTACAACACGTGAAGGATATTTCCTATCTATTCTGAACTCATGGGAATATCACCAGGATGGTTTGCACAGAAGATGCGATGATTGATGGACAAAGTGGACACGATTTTTTCCGAGTACTTACCTAAGGAATTCATAAATAAATTCTGACTGATAGGGGTCCAAGAGACGATCAAAGAAATGCACTACCCTACAGATACAGAGAAGCAGAAACAAGCCCAACTCAGAATATTTTTTGACAGACTTTTGAGAGTACAGCTCTATTCCTTGATGAATAGACAGAATTACCAGGACTCAAAGAGCTGAAAGATGCCTGAAAAATCTGAAAAAAATATCAAGATACAAAAGATACTAAAAATAGCTACGGAAATGCATATTAAATATGGGAACACATTAACCGAAAAACAATATAGCAGGCTTTTGGAACAAAAGCTTATTAAAGAACAACTGAAGATAGAAAGAGAAAAGAGCATAACACTAGTTGATGAATGAATAGTAATATGAACAAAGTTTATAGATATCATAGTTGATGATGAAATTGTAGTAGAGTTAAAAAATATGCCCTACATCCACAAAAACAATCTTAAACAAACGAGAGCGTATTTGGAATTGTGAAATTATCAGACTGGGCTACTCATCAACTTCGGCGAATCAAAAATAAATATTGCTAGATTAGAAAAAGACTACAAAAAAAATGAGGACTCTTCAGATCTTTCAGAACCTTCTTCAGATTTGTCAGCGACACCCAACCGGGATATAGTTAAGGAGATAATTGAAAAGTTACCATTCACATTAACCAATGCTCAAAAAAAAGTCATTAAACACATCACTGAAAACATTCATGAGCCGAAACCGATGCTAAGATTATTACAATGAGATGTGGGAAGTGGAAAGACCGTTGTCGCTGCAATTTCAGCATATTATACGCACAAGAAATTTGGTGGACAATCTGTATTTATGGCGCCACTAGAAGTCTTAGCTCAGCAACATTATAGGACATTAGCTAAATTGCTTTTACCACTATGATTACGTGTAGAACTTCTTACCTGATCAGTAAGTAAAGATCAAAAAGATAAGATAAAAAAAGATTTAGAGGCTGGGCACATTCACGTTTTAGTCTGAACCCATGCAGTATTGCAAGAAAACGTTCACTTCCAAAATCTGCAATTCGTCGTCATCGATGAACAACATAAATTCTGAGTCAAGCAGAGGGCGTTCTTCAAAAAGTTTTGAGCTCCTCATATTTTGCAAATGTCTGCGACGCCCATCCCAAGGTCGATGGCGTTAGCATTCTTCGGAGAATTTGACGTCAGCATCATCGACGAAATGCCGATAGGCAGAAAGCCGATTACAACGAAGATCGTCTCGGAAAAAGATTATATCAAACTGAAGCCATGGATCCTTGAAAAAATTAATAAAGGACAGAAAGTTTTTATAGTCACTCCCCTCATTGAAGAATCAGAAAAATTGGAAGAAGTAAAAGCGGCCACGACAGAGTTTGAAGAAATAAAAACATTATATCCTGAACTCAAATGAAAAATTGGACTCATGCATGGCAAGATGAGACCCAAAGATAAAGAAGACGTGATGAATGATTTCAAATCCTGAAAAATATGTCTACTTGTGTCTACTACCGTCATAGAAGTAGGAATAGATATCCCTGAGGCTACCATTATGGTTATAAAAAATGCTGAAAGATTCGGTTTATCACAACTCCACCAATTAAGAGGAAGAATAGGAAGATCAGATATCCAATCCTATTGTTTCCTTCAGACCAAAAGCAAGGCAGGAGATATCGGCAAAAGATTGGGGGCGTTGGAAGAAACAAACGATGGATTTAAGCTAGCAGAACTTGATCTCCAAAACCGTGGAGCAGGACAGATCCTGGGTACGATGCAATCCGGAGAAAGCGACATCCCGCTTGAAATACTTTCAGACTTAAAATTTTTAGAAAAAATCCAAGAATGAGCCAAATGGCTATTGGAAAAATA
Source organism: uncultured bacterium (assembly GCA_903918675.1). Lineage (GTDB taxonomy): Bacteria > Patescibacteriota > Gracilibacteria > Absconditabacterales > Absconditicoccaceae > CAJBLF01. The sequence continues at coordinate 27,354 of CAIXFE010000041.1, read as the reverse complement.
TCCCAAATTGGAAGGGTTGCCTGGACTGAAAAAATATCTAGAAGAAAAGATGGGCGATGTCTTAGCTTAGATTATTTCCTTAGTAGATACCTCATCAACACACCCACAGACCTATCTTCATGCATCTCTCAAGCCTTAATGATATCTAATATTTCTTTATTATCTTTCCACTCTACCTCAATTTCCTCACCCAATTCCAATTGTTGTCATTTCTCGTGATGAGTAAATTTTGTAATAACGTAATAATAAAGGTCTCGTTCAATCGTAGCTCATACCTTAGAAATATGATACAGAGAAATCTCCTGAGGGATGAGTCAGGTCTCTTCTTCACACTCACGTTGAACAGCAATCAACGCATGGTTTTCTATGTCTGATTTATTTTTATTATATTCTATTAACGTATCGAACACTTTTCCTCCCGGAAGACGATAATCTACAGTGTCCACTTCGCTGCGATACTCTTTAGTCAAAAGAATTTTATCTCCTTCACAAACGATAAGACGCACTCACGGAGACCTTCTGGCGATCTCCCAGACACGCTCGTGGGTTCAGAGCTTCACCGTTTGCTGAATGACTTCTATAATCTTTCATTGAAAAGCAATTTCCTCTTTGATGATTTTCATGCACAAGAGCAAAAGGTAAAAACAAGCATGAATCTATTTATTTGGGTGTACTATGGTAGCAGTTCTCATGAGCATGAGCAGGACATATCATCTAACCTCATTGCTCAAAGGGGAAGTTATCATAGTCATTATACCTGCATCCTTCAATGCTTTCAAATGTTTAGTATAATAAAGTTTGGACGATGTATCATTAGCATTCCCATACAAAGCCCTGGATAATGTCGTGCCAAATGTCGCTCTATTCACCTCTTTAGCTGGGAAAAAAGAGGCTGATCCTACTCACATCAGTCACAATCTACATGCCTGTACTTCATAATATTGCATCTCTTTAGTCTGAGTAGCAATATCACTGAATACACAATTTGCTCACGTATTTTCTTTGAGTCCAAGTACATTAACTGCGAACTGAGAAATGATTTTAGCTAGATGTGCCCTCAATAAAGTGCCATCCATTTTTGCTAGTTGGATCGTAGGCATGGATGTTAGTCAAAGACTATATGCTCGAAGATATGCATTATTTAATTCATTCGAATACGGAGATCAAACTATGCTTCAAGATTTCGTTACAGGTTTCTTATGAAATCGATCGACAATCTTATCCAATAATGTCGTTTGAGAACAGGTGCCACAGAGATGATCATAATACGAGTCGGAACAATCTCTGGACGCAGGACAGACATCCTTTACCAAAGGTGCAGAACCTCCTCATCATGAAACTGCTGGTGGAGTCACCGATGGAGTGATACCTCATGATGTATTATCTCAAGAAGTATTATCTCAAGAAGTGTTGTCTCAACTGTTTTGTCATTCCTGACCAGACACAATGAAAGAAAAGTCAGAAAGATGGGCTGCTCTAAAACTACAGGTCCCGCCACTTACTTCACACGAACTATCTGGGAGGTTCAGCACACAAGGTCAGCCATTACTTACATAGATAGCTAAATCATTATCATCATAACTCGTTCAGACGGAAATAGTTATTTGGAAATATCATCCACTCGCTAGAAGCGAAGCATTATCCCCTGTCGCTCAGACAGATACTGTTTTGATAGGATCCTTAGAAAAGGTACAAGAGAAATTGCTAGAGAGCGTAGGAGCATAAAGAGCCCCATCCCATGAGCCACTTACCGTTATGGTCGTATCTGCAGGGATCTCTACAGAATCTTTTCATCCAGAAGCATAAGCAACAGCGGCTCTATTGACCACTAAAGGCACTCAGGATGCTCACTGAGGAGTAGCAAGATATAAGAATCCAGAATATCAGACAATCTTCTGATGGACCAAATCCATAGAGAAATAGCCGTAATTATTTTGTAAATTTTGTTCGATTCAGGTATTTATAATAGAGGCTCCAATATCGATATCTCACAAGACCTTAGCAGAAACCGTTATCGTCCTAGGATCATTGACTCATAGTCCTCATACCGTATATTTCAACGAAGAGACTCCACACCCTGAGAATCCAGATAATTGGATAGGGGTTCACATATTAGGAGCTCGTGGACTCGTCAGACATTCAGCCATTGTAGAATATCATTTTCCATTATTAAAGACGCCCGCATTACAGAAATATTCCAGAGATGCATATGCTCAGCTAGATGCCAACCCATTGATGATCTGGTCTTTCATCTCTGTATTTCCCATTGCTCACAAAACTTCTGCCATAAAATTAAAGTATCTTGTCAGTCCGCGAGTATTCTGGATCGATTCTGTCAGAGGGAAGGTGACTGATTGTCCTTTACCCAAAGTAACGGTAACCGTTCCATCGGGATTAGGCTTACCAAGAGCCAAATACATAGCCTCAGAAGCGGCATCTATCGCCTGAGCATAGACTCCAGTACCTTGAAGGAACTGATCATAACACGCATCACCTATGACTCACCAAGACGTTCCAAACGTTCATGTACTAGGAACGATATCTTCTAATCCGCCGAATGACACGACAATCTTAGATCCAGGCAACGCAACGTCTGGTCCAAGATTTCAGAAATCAAGAGTCAGGTTTATAGTGCTTCATTTAACAATTCTTCATGCAGTACTGATAGAAGGGAGAATATAGAGGTCTGAATGCAATTGAGAAGCAGAATTTTGATTCATCCAATTGGCAGTACCATTCTGACCATTCCATTGTGTCGGATAGACAGCAAAATCATTGAGCCAGGCAAGAAGATCTCAAGTATATTTTATCTCACCTTGATCATTATAGAGAGAAAGCATATTACCAGCCAAGTTTATTGTAGTATCATTAAATGTCTTGAAACAATCTGGGATATCGCCCTTCAATCAAGCACTATTTAAATCCACTCTACGACATCATTGGATGCTTACTCCACCATTAAGTGCGTTTCTACAATCTATCATCATATTCTTTCCCGTGAAAGGGAGGTCACAAGCTCACATATCCTCAAGTGTATCAGAAAATTTATTTCCTGCCAACCACATACCTTGCAGATTCTCGAATCAGTGGAAATCAAAAGTTGTAAGGTCATTATTCTCCAATGACATTCGTTCCATAACTGGTTTATCGAGAAGAATATTTGTAAGATGATTATATTGAGCAGATAAATTAGTCAAAGGTATTGCCGACAAATCCCATGTACCAGAAAGATCGTTATTATCTAGATTTAGTCGATAAATAGACTCTGGGAGATCAAGACCATCAGTAGTCAAAAGATTGTTATTAGCAGAGATTCAGTTTAAAGATGTGAAGTCATGAAGATCTATTCAAACCAATTGATTGTTGTCTAAATTAAGAGTCTGTAATCCAGAATACATTTTAGCATCGAGAGTAAATACTCATGAAAAATTATTGTTGGACAACACAATTTGATTTAATGAATCAAGCCCTGTGAATGAAAACGTAGACAATCCGTCCCCACTTAGATTTAGATAGGTCAAGAGAGATGATGCAGAGAAATCGATAGTATCAAGAGCGATTTGAGTTCATCCCAGATCCAGACTTCTCAAATTACTCAACACAGATCATGTAGCATCCAGAATCGTAAGAGGATTATCAGCGACATTCAGATTTACCAAAGAAGTTGGCGGGATATAAAGTTGAGTGAGGTGGTTATTATTTAAGTCCAACTGCCATAATGTCTTGTCTTCTGGCAAACTAATACTGTCTAGCTGATTATCTGAAAGATCCAGATATCAGATAGTGCCAGATAGTGGAAGATCTATGCTCGTCAAAGCATTACCGTCCAAATCCAACATTCACAATCATGTGAGTCCGGAGAGATCAATACTTGATATATTCAAATTGGATAATAATACATTAGTAAGATATGGCAATCCACTAAGATCTACTGATGCCGAAGGGCCACTCTGAGATTGTAAGGCAACAGTGAGAGACGTTACATGACCATTTTTACAGGTCACCGTTCTTCGACTGGAGCATACGGTCGTTCACTGCAATCGTCACAAATTAGCCAATTGAGATCAAGCATATCCTCCTCACATAGGCACCGGTCAGACACGCATGGAAGAAACATCTCATCGATGGTCTCCATCGGTAGCATTATAAAGATTTACCAAAGCGTAACATTCTGATTGAGGAATATCAGTGATATTGTTACACACCGTGGCAGGATCGTAGAGTGCGTGAGCAGTGAGACTGAAATAACCTATTCCTAAAGCCAATGAGATGACTCATTTAGCAATCGCCAAGAGGGAAATTCAGAGGACGTATTTCATGCCATGCCTTCTGAAATGAGAAGTAAAATGACGGACAGTCTTTTTCATAGGGGGAAACATTATGATAAATAAAAAACAATATAAAAAATCGATATTCTATCTATAGAAAAGAAAAACTGAGAAGCAAGAAGAAAAAGGCATAAAATAGCATTTACTCCTTACTATATATACAAAAAAATACATAATAAGAGATTATTGTTGGATGAACTATGATTATGTAATTGTAATTATAATGATCGATCAATTTCTTGTTCCCCTCTATTTTTCAAAATTTCATTCACTCGAGAGAAATGTTTACATCAGAAAAATCACTTATGAACTGAGAATGGCGATGGATGTGGACACTTCAATACGATATGTCTAGTGGTGTCTATAAGTAATTCTTTAGTCTGAGCGAATGCTCATCGAAGAAGGAATATAATTCATATTTTTTCATCAGACAATTTCTTGATTACAGCATCAGTAAATTCTTGCCATCAGATATCTTTGTGTGAAGCAGGGCTATCTTTCCTAACGGTCAAAATCGCATTAAGGAGAAACACACCTTGCTGAGACCGCTTTGTGAGGTTTCCACTTTTGGGTGGAGTAATTCATAAGTCATCGTGAAGTTCTTTGAAAATATTTTGTAATGAAGGTGGCTGTCTCACTCCATCCTGGACAGAGAAACATAAACCATGAGCCTCCCCTTCTCCATGATAGGGATCCTGACCAAGGATCACGACTCTGACCTGATCAAAAGGAGTCAGGTTGAATGCGTTGAAGATATCTGGTCATTTAGGATAGACAATATGTCCTGCTTGTTTCTCCGCAAGTAAAAATTCTTTGAGATGCGCAAAATAAGGCTTAGCAAATTCTTCTGCCAAGACATCCTTCCGAGAAGAGTCTATCTGAATGCTCTCTATATCGACGATCATGAAGCAACAAACCATGTAAAAATCCAGCTCCTTTGTAGCTTTTGAGAAAAAAAATGCAAATCAAAAAAATCGATTTGCTTTCGCATACAAAAGGAATATAAATTATTTTAACGAAGCATTCCCGTTAGGAATGTACAAGTGTTTTTTATTAACCAAATATATATCATGGGACCTATCTACATTATGCGATTGAGACAATTGAAGAGATTTTGGAGATCTAAAGCCAGGATCATCTGATCTCTGGGACAGCCAATTCTTTTTCTAGTGGCTTTAGGATATGGGTTTGGACCGTTGTATCAGAAAGCAGGAGGAGGAAATTATATAGAATTTCTCGCACCAGGAATCATCATCATGAGTGTCCTATTTACCGCCATGTTTAATGGGATTGAAGTCATCTGGGATAGACAATTTGGATTTCTCAAAGAAAGTTTGGTCGCTCCTGTGGCAAGATATAAAATAATGATCGGAAGAACGTTGGGAGGCGCAACCGTTGCATCATTCCAAGGGATTGTCGTTTTTTTGATCTCCATAGCGATAGGATTTAGGCCAGTAAGTATCCCTCTAGCATTGCTCGCTTTTGTCTTTATGTTTTTGATAGCGATACTCTTCGCTGCTTTGGGGACTGCTATTGCATCCAATATCGAAGATATGCAGGCGTTTTCATTGATTATGAACTTCGTCATCATGCCAATATTTTTCCTCTCTGGAGCATTATTTCCACTCGCAGGATTAGCAAAAGCCATCACCTATATCGTCAAATTCAATCCACTCACCTACGGAGTAGATGCCGTGAGATCATTGTTAACAGGTATTAGTGGCTTCGGACTCTGAATGGATACTCTGATTTTGGTGATAGTGACTTTTGTGGTGACCCTCATTGGAACATATTTCTTTTCTAAAATAGAAATATAATATTTTTTATATATATTCTCAGGTATTCATGACAGAAAACATTATACAGGTAAAAAATCTGATCAAAAAGTTCGGAGATTTCACTGCCGTTGACGATATTTCTTTCAACGTAGGAGCCGGAGAGATATTCGCGTTTCTAGGACCAAACGGAGCAGGCAAGACAACCACCATCAAAATGCTGACTACCCTTCTCCATCCTAGTTCAGGGAATGTGAGTGTAAACGGGTTCTCCCCATTCTCCAATAAAAATCAGGTAAGAAAATCTATAGGAATCGTCTTCCAAGATCCCAGTCTCGACGATGAATTAACCGCCTATGAAAATCTATCATTTCATGCGGCATTATATGGAGTACCTAGAAGTATAGCTAAAAAAAGAATCGACGAAATGCTCAAATTGGTCGAGCTTCAGGACAGAAGAAACGATTTAGTAAAAACATTCTCCGGAGGGATGAAGAGAAGATTAGAGATAGCGAGAGGACTTATCCATCATCCAAAGATTCTCTTCCTAGATGAACCAACGATAGGATTGGATCCCCAGACGAGAAATTTCTTGCGATGATATATCACTGAACTCAACAAACAACAAAATATGACAATTTTTCTTACCACCCATTATATGGAAGAAGCAGAGAAAATCGCGAATAGAATAGCCATCATCGATCATGGAAAGATCATCAGCATAGGAACAAGTAAAGAATTGGAAGCATCGACAGGTACTGATTCCCTAGAAGAGGCCTTCCTTAAACTTACATGAACTGATATCAGGGAAGAACAAGGTTCATCCAAAGATCGCATGAGAATGAGACATAAAATGCATGGCAGATAAAAATCGCCGCCTTAACATATTAAAAAAAATCTCTCCTAAGTGGGGAGTTTTTTTTGATTCAGGACCGGAAGGAGTTGAACCCTCGACGCGGAGTTTTGGAGGCTCCCGCTCTACCGCTGAGCTACGGCCCTTTTTAGATTGTTGGAACGATAGGGTGTGGAACGATAGCTGAAATCACACATATCCATCGTTCAATCGTTCTGAATACTAATACGTCCAAATCATAAGCCTGATTCTGTGTTGAGATATCATATGTCTATGCCAGCTTAGAGCTAGCGAATTGCACTTCCTCCAGACGAATCCAAAGTAAGCTTGCACCGGTTATGGTTTACCACTCGAAAGGCAATCTGCCTAACTGAGAAAGAGTAGTCCGCCTAGGGCGGACATCTCCACGTTGCATCTTTCATCTACCGAAGTAAATTAGTTTACGTTTCTGTGGCACTTTCATTTGCCCCGAAGGGTCGGGGTCCAGCATCCGTTAGATGCTAACCTATTTGCGGTGTCAGGACTTTCCTCCCCGTTGGTACAGAGCGATATCATATTTGGACCTGCTCCTTTTAGTGAATTACTCAAAAACTTCAACTGATTTACAATCAATTCTTGTAAATTCATTTTCTCTTGATTGTGAAATATATTTCGTTATAAAACTAAACAACAGCGTTTAGTCGCTTTAACGTTTCATCGTTCTTCCATGCCCAGAACCAAGAAAGAAAGACATATCAAGTGCACACCCGTATGCCATCTTTTCGGTCCGATATTGTCCAACAAATGAAGCAAGGAAACTATCGAGCTCTGATTGGATGAATATGAAGCAATCAGATTATCTGATTATGAAAAACTTTCCATGATTCAAGCAGCCAAAAAAATGAAAATCTCTGCATCTACCTTCTGTAGAATAGCACAAAGCGCTCATAAGAAAATAGCTGATGCATTGATAAATAATAAAAATATAAAAGTGTGTATAGAACAAGGCAAATAAATGATCTGGCTCCCTTTGCGACCGAAGGGAGTCCTGCATCAGGCGGGGCAAAGGGAGAAGTCGAAGGCAGAGGGATTTTCTCTGCAAAAAGATCCTCCGTCTCGCCTTCGCCCGCCACGGCGGACAGGCTCGCCACCTCCTTTAAAAAGGAGGACAGAATAAGTAAGAAACCAAAATTCTTAATCCTTAATCCTTAATTTTTAATTCTTAATTACCTTTCAAATGCAACTTCAAGAATTTTTGACCGACGTACAAGAAAAAAACCCCAACCAACCTGAATTCAATCAAGCCGTCAGCGAAGTTGTCGAGTCTGTACGAGAATTCGTTCAGCAAAATCCTGTTTATCAAAAAGAAAAAATTCTAGAAAGGATCGTCGAACCTGAAAGGACGATCATGTTTAGAGTGCCCCGAGTAGACGATAAGGGAGAGATCCAGATCAATAGATGATATAGAGTACAATTTAATAGCTCCATCGGACCTTACAAAGGAGGACTGAGATTTCATAACAGTGTAAATTTGAGCATCTTGAAATTCCTCGGCTTCGAACAGATCTTCAAAAATAGTTTGACGGGATTGCCTATGGGAGGTGGAAAAGGAGGAAGCGATTTCGATCCCCACGGAAAATCTGATGGAGAAGTGATGAGATTTTGCCAGGCCTTTATGACAGAATTATCTAAATATATCTGACCAAATACGGACGTCCCCGCATGAGATATCGGCGTGGGTGGCAGAGAGATCGGATATATGTTCGGACAATATAAGAAAATCAGAAACGAATTTACCGGAGTCCTTACAGGGAAATGATTAAATCGAGGAGGTAGTTTGATCAGGACAGAAGCCACAGGATATGGCCTTGTCTACTTTGTCAATGAGATGCTGGCGACCAAATGAGAAACATTCAAGGATAAAACCATCGTCGTTTCTGGCTCAGGAAACGTCGCTCAATATGCGATAGAAAAATGTTTGCACTTAGGCGCTAAAATTGTAACCGCATCAGATTCCTCAGGATATATCTATGATGAATCAGGCATCACTCAAGAGAAATTAGAATTCTTGAAGGACTTGAAAAATAATAAACATGGCAGAATCAGCGAATATGCAGATAAATTCGGAGCTAAGTTCATCGCGAACAAGAAGCCACGAGAAGTGAAATGTGATATTGCGCTCCCCTGCGCGACACAAAATGAATTAGGCAAAGAAGATGCTGATATGCTGATCAAAAACGGTGTCATCGCTGTTGGAGAATGAGCAAATATGCCTTCCACACCGGAAGCTATTGAACTCTTCCATCAAGCAAAAATATTATTCTCGCCAGGAAAAGCATCTAATGCTGGCTGAGTCGCAACGTCTGGGCTTGAAATGTCACAGAATAGTGAACGTCTTTCACGAAGTGCGGAAGAGGTAGATGAAAGATTACACAATATCATGAAAACCATTCACGCCCAATGTGTCCAATACGGCCAAGAAGGTGATTATATCAATTACATCAAATGAGCTAATATCGCCGGATTTAAAAAAGTCGCTGATGCGATGATCCAGCAGGGATTGGTATAGATTAGTCGGGAAAAGGGATGACCTTTTTGATTTGAAGGAGAAACTTATATAAACAATCACAATATTTCCCCATAGATAAAAATTCCTGAACAGGTGTATGACTGGCTTCCCCGCAATACATTTCAAGTTTCCTTACTATATTACTCATGAGAGATTCTAATGAGTCAGGAGCTGCGGATAAAATACCATTTTTTATAGCAGTGGCAAAACATCATTCTAATCCAGTTCAGTTTCAAATAAGAGGGAAATACTCTTTATAAAAAATATTATTATTGAAATATTCAAGATGCTCATTAATCTTACGGATAGCAATCTCAGCGTTAGGATCAACATCTGAAACTTCTATGATTTCGTTTTTTTTAACAAGTCCCGTGATCTCCATCTTTTCTCCCACAATAAGTCTTAGTCACTCTAATATATGACTCTTAGCAAGGGAAAAACTCGACGCTACAGCACCATATGTACTATCGATTACCTGTCCTGCAGAATCAAAAGGCAATCCATTGATATGTAGGGTCCACGCCTTCCATTGTGCATCTCATAAACCATATACGATCGGCGCCACACAAGAATCCATGGTGTCACAAATATCCTGTACAGAAATATCTGGCAATTTTTTAAATAAAGAGGGATCAATATTATTAATGATGGAGGATTTCTTTATATCTTTCTTTCCCTTTTTAAAGTAATCGATCAGCCACCCATGTATAAGTTTCACCATATCATCAAAAGATGAATATCATGGGGACATCTTAAAATCTATCCATGCATTGAAAAAAACCTCCAAAGACAAATCCTTAGCTAATTGCTCGTTCCCAATCATTGCCGATATATATAGGGATAGGGCATCACAAGATTCTTTTAGTTTCTTTGAGAGTAAATTCGAAGGAATCTTATCAATGGAATGTGATGAGATCACACCCCTTAAACAAGTGAGAATATCATCTCTTTGTTGAGTAACAACAACTAATGCACTGGTCAACTCTGTGTTGTTCGAAGATTTTTGAATTAATTCATCCTCAGGCCAAAGCATCTCTGCCATCATCAATTTTACTTCTTCATAATTGCTGGTATGACGAAAATGTCAGCCAAAAAATAGTGTTACCATATTATGATAGCTCATGATAACCTTATTTGAAAGCTTATCTTTTACGACCAATCTCTCCCTTGCATTAGTCATATTTAGAAGTCACTTAGCATCAACTACGGGGGGGATATTTTGTCTTAAAGCATCTCTAAGTGCGTCTATCAATGTTTGTCTGAGATTGGGAGAACCAGGCATATCCTTAACGACATATTCGGAAATCATGCCCAAACGAGAATATCGTATCTCTGATGGGGATTCTCCAAATTGATTTTCTGATATGATGGTCATAAGAGATTTTCCTTCTGCATATCACATAATGACATTATCCGCTAGTTCCCTAGCCAAAGTACGTCAGAAAACATCCTCTCCAAATTTTATAACACATGGAACATTAACCTTCCCATATTCGTCTTTTAATATCATATTGATAAAGGAAAGTAATTTCTTTTGATTTTCTGCACCCAAAACCGCATAGGTATTTAGAATATCAATCGTAGATTTAGCTCCCATAAATTCTTTCAAAAAAGATTTGATCTGTTTGAGAATAAAATATTTCTGAACACCAAAACCCTTTAGAAGACCGATAATCTCGCGAAAGTTTTCTGTCATATCTTGTACTTCCATTTTTAAGTTACCAGAATTCTGAGAATCAGAACTTTGTTCCTTCATAATGCACATAAAAAAATAAACACAGGGCAATTAATAGTTATTTACAAAGAAATATCAATAGATAATAGATATCAATAGAGATAATGGTCAAACCGCGAGGCACTTTTCCAAATCGAGTAAACACTTATATAATTACCCTCGCCTAAGATTAGCTCATGTGGATAGATTTGAGAGTTTGAGAGAAACTTAGGCCTTCACTCCCCTCTCTAAGTATTGGAGAGCCCTTTACAGGATAAAGGGGTCGGGGGGTGAGGCAAGCTAACCATCAGTTATCACTCGAACTCGATCTAAACACCCACAGACACCACTTTACAAAAAAGTCAATCCAAAATACCGTCCAAATCCAGCCCCTGCGGGGTTTTCTTTGCAAAAAAACAATCCAGGAGTATAATTAAACCAACATGGATACTTAACGCATGGATTCACTACATCCTTTGTTTAGGTGACTGTGTTGGAGGTATTTCCTCCTTAAACTCTATATAAGTCTTATACCCCATAAGACTGTATGGAACCCGGAAGAGCGTCAAGTTCTATATAATCTATACCAATAGACAGCACGGTTGTTTATTTATATAGGCTGTATAAAGCCTATCTTGACGCTCTCTCCATAAGAATTAATCAATCTCTCATATATTCACCAAGACAATACATCAATAAAGCACTAAGAGCGCACATAGAGAACTGGCTGGTATTTCCACCAGTTTTTCGTTTTATCTAGATCTAAATCACTGATCTAACATGGATTGCTTCGCCTTGCTCGCAAAGACAATTCCCTCACCTTTCCACCTTTCCACCTTTTAACCTTTCAACCCTCCCAAAGTATTTCCTTCAGTGATTTTTATTTTTGTGTTATTGCAATCAATAGAAAGAAATTTATAATCTCATTGAAAGAGATAGTTCAATCGTTATTAGTTATTGGTCATTAGTTATTGGGAGGTGAAATGAGCCACCCCAATACACCAATACACCAATATACCAATACACAATAACAATTCCCTCAATCCTTCCACTTGTTTCAATCTCCACAATATAACCATATGAACTTCAAGTTGATTTATGACAACCCCAAGGAAGATCTTTTGACTAGACTCTTCAAAGTGAGATGAATCGATGATAATATCGACTCTTTTTTGGATCCAAAATTTTCTACCTATCGATGAGACCCATTTCTCCTCCATGATATGGAGAAATCCGTCCAGAGGATCATCCAGGCGATCAAGGCCGATGAAAAGATTATGATCTTCTGAGATTATGATGTAGATGGGATCACGTCCAGTTATATCCTCTACAGATTTTTTATAAAATTTTTAAACTACAAACATATCAGTATCCAATATCCCGACAGAATCGAAGATGGCTATGGGATCAAGAAAAAACATATCGATGATATCAAGTCTAAAAAGGTGAGCCTGATCATTACCGTGGACAATGGGATCTCTACCGTCCAAGAAGCCGAATACGCAAAAGAACAGTGAATCGACATCATTATCACTGATCATCATCAGCATGGGGAAAAAATTCCTCCTGCATTTGCTGTCATCACACCACTGATTTCTCCAGACTATCCATTCAAATATCTTGCCGGTGTCGGAGTAGCGTTTAAGATGATCTGTGCACTGACAGAGAGATCTACCTTTATCAAAGAAAAGAAAAATCAGATTTTCAACTACTTTCTGCCTGTCGTTGCTATCGGGACTGTCGCAGACGTCGTCCCCCTCGTAGATGAAAATAGAGTCATCGTCAAAAGAGGACTAGAACTCATCAATAAACACCACGAGCATCTCCCTACCTCACTCAAATGATTTCTAAAATACCTGAATATCAAAGACAATGTAGATACCTTCCATATCGGGTTTGTGATCGGTCCTAGAATCAATGCCAGCGGCAGGATCAATTCACCCTATGATAGTCTCAAAGCACTCCTCTACTCTGGAGACAAACAAGTGGAGCATCTGGATAAAATAGAAGAAACGAACACGGAAAGGAAGAAGCTCCAGGAAGCAGCATTGAAGAAGGCAGAAGAGCTGGTGTGTTTGGACGAGAAGATCCTGATCGCGGCGGATGAGTCTTTTCACGAATGAATTGTCGGGATCGTCGCAGGTAGATTGACAGAAAAATATACGAAACCGTGTATGGTCTTGAAGATCAATCAAGAGAAATGACTCGGTATCGCTTCGCTCAGAGGCCCCGATTATTTCAATGTCATCGAGATGATCACGACGGCCAGCGATTTGCTGGAAAGATTCTGATGACACAAAGGGGCATGATGACTGGCCGTCAAGTTGGAAAATTTAGATAAATTGATCCAAAGATTTCAAGATCATTGCACTGCATGCATCCAAGAAAGCGACCTTATCAAGACTACAAAAGTAGACACCAAAATCTATACCCATGAATGGGACAATGAAGTACTCAGCAAACTTCAGCAACTCGCCCCTTTCGGAGAAGGGAATCCTGAACCCGTTTTCCTGATCGAGGATATCCAGATCCTCAAAGTAGAGAAAGTCTGAACCAATGGCAAGTCTCATCTCAAAATTCACGGTCTCTTCGGCGACCACAAATTGACTACCATGTTTCGAGGAAAATGATTAGAAGCCGAAAATCTCATCACCAGTCAAAGACCACAATTCACTGTGATCTGAAAGATCAAGAAAGATACGTACAATTGAGGGTATTTTATTGATGGATCAGAGATGGTATAAGTTCACATATAAACATTATTTTTTAGAAGAAAATCAAAAGACTAAATCCTCACGTTTATAAATATTCCCAAAACGGTCTTTAAATATCAACTTCTTGTGTTTGTTTTCCTCAATAGTTTGGATACTTTCTCACTGGTTTGTTCGCAGTTCCTTTCCATCACTATGTCTTATAAAGCAGTCCCCCTTCAACCAAAAATCTCATTCCAATTCTAGCACCTCCGAAACGTCATGAACTTCATTACCACGTTCATCTTTGAGGAATCTATGATTTTTAAAATCAAAAATAAGAATAGCTCATGATCATTCGATAAATTTGTAAAGGAGTATATCATCAGTACTACATTCTAATTCACCTTCATACTTTAGAGAAGCCTTCTCATCATCAACAAGTGGATTCCCCGCATCATCCAAATAGATATCTCCACCTACTGCTCTAGTAAGTTTATAAAATGGAGCATCTTCAATTTCTTCAATAGCATTTACTATACTGCCGATTTCAAAGACCTCACCATCTTCTTTCAAAAAACATTGGTTCTCATCAGTTGAATTTGCTATGTTTATCTCTGGGCCACTAAAATCCTTATAAGAAGCCATCTTATATTTCGATCATGCAATCTCCTTATATTCGTCTGTAACTTCGGTTAATATAGTGGTATTATTAGAAGGATACTTTATCAAAGCATTCTGATCAAAATCTATGTAGTGAGATCACATCTTTCCTCCGATAACTTCATAATATGTTTTGCCATTAAATTGAACTTCCTTCTTAACGCGGATTATAACATCATCATAATTATTCTTCAATATCTTCCCAGTTTTATCGATATAATGCCACCCCATCTGAGTCCTGACTCATAGGAATCATAATTTATGCATCACAGAGTTGGCATAGTCCATATCACATTCCAAAATAAATTCATTTTCCAAATCAGAAGAAGGGAATCCTTCCTTCAGAAGAAAACTCTGATAATCCAGAACATCTGTCTCATGAGACGCATTCTGATCCTGCTTCAGTATGGCATGTAAATTCTGATTCACATCTATACGAGTTCGACTATCTCTGTATTGGTATCTCAACGCTCTAAATCAAGCAACAAAAATCTGAATCTGTTGCTCTACCATTTTTTTATATCAGTCTCTTTCTTTGATCTCAGCAGGAAGACCCACATATATCTTTTCAAATTCAACTCTCACATTCTTCATAAATAATTCAAAATTCTGATCATCACGTAGGATCTTATCCAAGAATCAATCAATCCCATCAGTAAATCACTCTGATACGTGTTTCAATATCACATCAAAATCAAAATCATTCGATGATAAACCCAAATCATTACGCGTGGAACACATCGCATTTTTTACTGGACCAGACTTAAGTAGATCTCAAATATCCTTACAACGAGGAATATCGTTATTCACTTTTTCTGTCATATTTCGATAGGTTAAGGGTCATAAAACGCATAATATATAAAAATATATAAGGGGAAGTCAATAGAATATGGAAAGAAAGAACAGTTAACAAATCATCATAAAACTCAAATCAGAATCCATTGCAATCACCCAAAGAAATCGTTATACACTCATCAGTTAAGAATCCTCTCCCATGAGGGTTTTATTTCGTTATATCGAGTAGGCAGAAAGGACTGAAAGGGATAAAGGTTTGAAAGGAAATTTCCCTTTACTTCCTTTGCACCTTTTCTACCTTTGTATCCAACACTTTATTATTTCATCACTTCATCACTTCATCACTTTATCACTTTATCATTTTATCACTCCGACCATGAGTCCATCCATAGAAGATCTCGAGAACGCTGTGGAAAAGATCCAAGCCAGAAACCAACGCGTAGAGTTGAACAAAGCACGAGAGACGAGTCGGACGAGAAAAATTCTGATTGCCTGTCTGACATATATCGTGATCGTATTATTTTTCTTCGCAGCCAAACTTACCAGACCATTCCTCAATGCGCTAGTCCCGACAATAGCATTCATCCTGTCTACACTGTGATTCGATTTGTTCAAAAAGATATGGCTCAAACATAGAAAATAATCCATCCACGAATCTTTCAATCTTTTATTTTTTTAATATTTTAATCCTGCCATGAACCAGCAAGAGAAAGGCCAGATCCTCAATATCATCACAAATCTAGAAGGACAAAAAGCATACGTTCCGTATTTCTCCGATCTCCTGGAGCATCCTGTCTATGGCAATATCTTTGCTCATGTAGATCAACAGCAGAAGGACGAAATCAGAGGGATGATCAATGAATATATGATAGAAAAGATAGAAGGTCTGACCAAAACCAAGGGCGGTCAGTTATTCAAGAGATTTTTCGAAGCATACACGGACTTGTTTTGGGCGTTTAGAAATCTCAATGAGAATCCTGCAAACGATCCAGAAAAATTTCAAACCGTAGGCAAACAAGTCGAACAAGAGATGTTTAAACTGGAAGGCATCCTCACAGATAAAATGCTCAAGCAAGAAAAATGATTGGATAAAGTCATCGATTCTTTCTACAAGATTGTATATACCTATTTTCCTAAATATTCTCAGATAGAATAATTGTGTCCCCCCTTTAAGGAAAGCCTGCCTGCCGGTAGGCAGGGGGGTGGACGAAGGCCGGGGAATTTTTCTAAAATAAATCTCCCACCACTTCGTGGTTCCCCCTCTTTCAGTAAAGAGGGTATTTAATGGGGCTATCCTCTAGACATAAATGCAAGCACTCCAGCAGCTAGAAGTGCCAGAATAAATCATATCTTCTGATAAGGGCGTAATTTTTCTTTATTAATTAATAATCCCAATAAAGAGGCCAACGCAATGTATCCTTCTGATAACGGCGTAGCAATAGCGATAGGGACCATAGTGACAGCAAATGCGAAAAAGATCCATCCTGCATTATCCAAGATGCTCAGCCAGGTGAGCAATTTTTTGTGTAAAGAAATTGTATCTCGCAAAGATTTGAAGGTATGATATCTCATGAGATAGATTAGAGAAATTATAGTGCTCACGATACTTAATATCCAGATGGTCAGCAAAGGGTCGTTGATTCTAGAAGAAAATCCTACAATAAAGTTAGAAGCTCATTCAAAGATTGCAGCAGCAAATGCTAATAGGACTCAAGCTTCCAACCAAGAACGTTTATTGAGATGATGCGGCTTGAGAGAGATGAGAATGAGTCAGCTCATCACAACGATAATCAAAACAGCTTGCTGCAGAGAAATCGTCTCGTGCAGGAAAGTAAATGATAAAAAAATAGCCACAGGCACTTCCAAGGTAAAGATTGGTTCTACTACAGATATCTTTCCCCTCTTGAGCGATTCAAAATTAAGCAAGGACATGATCAAAAAGATAGCTGCTACTGCAGACAAGATAACGATATTCTGAGGAATAAAGATCAGAGGAAGATCATGAAAAATGAAGGGGAACAGAAGGATAGTTGCCGATAAAGAAACGACGAGTAATGTCTCCCAATCGCCTATCTTTCTAGAAGATCTTTGAATCAAAAAATCGCCTATTCATCGAGAAAAAAGAGATCAAATAGCGCATAAGATTCCGATCAATGCAAGAGACATAAATCAAAAAGAGAATAAATAATCGTTTGTCATTCTGACATCGTGTCATTCTGATCCCGACGGGTCGGGAGAAGAATATAATCGTTTTAATTATATCTTTCACTATCGTTCAAGATGACAGCCATTTTTCTATTTCACAAAATGCAAGAATACTCCTTCATACTTCTTCACTTCAGAGATCTGCAACTGTTCTCAATTATCCAAGATGACAACTCCTCTATCACTCATCTGTCAGCCACCCTCCGCATAGAAAGGTGTAGCATCAAAAATCAGAATTCTTTTTCAGTTTACCTCGAAATCTTTGAGCAACGTTATCTTTTCCAAGGACAGTTTTTCATATCATACGAATTTTGTGGGAGGAATTCATGTCACATATTTGCTTCGATCGACATCTTGAGTAAACATATCTTTGGATCCTTTACGAGAACGTTCTTGCTGAAGTTGCATTTCTTTTTCAAAGCCAGCTTCGTCAATTTTATATCAATTCTCGAGTGCGATCTCTTTTGTTAATTCCAGAGGGAATCCAAAGGTATCATACAGCTTAAAAATATCTTTCCCTGAAATTACACTTCACTTTTTTTGCTTTGTGAAGAGTTCACGTATCAATTTTTGTCCATGTGAAATGGTCTTCTGAAATTGAGTAATTTCCTTCTCCAGTGTCGAAGAAATCTGAGCTTGACCAGTAGTCAATCCAAACGATGAAGCGATCAGACCGACGCTCTCATTCAGAAAATTTATAAACGCTTTATGTTCTATCTCTGCAAGCAACATTATATTGTAATACATCCTCCTGATGATCCTTCTCAATACATATCCTCTCCCCTCATTGGAAGGAGTCACGCCATCCTTGACCAAGAAAAAAGAAGTCCTCAGATGATCAGCGACGATCCTATATCTTCTCTCATTTCACGTATATGATAGTCAGACATATTTCGTTATAAGTTCAAGGAGTGATGCAAATACATCGGTCTCATAGACACTCTCTTTCCCTTGCAAGACCGTACACATCCTCTCAAAGCCCATCCCAGTATCGACATTTTGATCCTTTAATTTCGTGAGCTTATATTTATTGTCCTCGATAAAATCTTTTACACTCGCATAATCGGAATAGAAAGTAGACAGCTTAATACCAGCTTTCAGAGCAGCATCTACATGTTCCTGTTTATGATCAAAGTACACAATATCATCTGGGCTAATATTGTATTTTCCCATCAGCGTTTGGAAATATTTTGGATCCTTTTTGGATGGGTTTTCGGATAAGGTAAAGATATCCATCGGGAAAGGCACCTTCTCAAATCAAGAAATATCTGGCTTATTCGTAACCATAATCACTTTTCATCACATATCACTCCATGATTTTAATATATTCAACAAGTTTTCATCCTCTATTTTTCCTGTTTCATTATTATACAGACAATGTCCAGCATCAGTTAGGATAATTCTTCTTGACCTATAATATTCCATGAAGACATTGTTCCAAATTTCTAGCCAATTATTTTCATCGGTCTTAGGAGTAGATTTTTTAGGAGGAAGTTTTTCTTTCCCTACTCGATAAAATATTTCTGTATCTGGCCCGCAAGGTCAGACGGGACCTGGACTTCGCCGATTGTTCTCAGCAGGCATAGGACAGATTCTGTCAGAAGACAATCCTGCTTTCTCCCAATATCAAATCGTTTCCTGATCCAAAGGAACGATGGCATCTCCTTCATAGACCGTCGCTGCTAATTTCTGAGGATCAAAGCCTAGCACATCCACAAGAAATTCTCGACTTCGTTGGACAGACTCTTTCTTGAAATAATCTCCAAGTGATCGATTTCCCATCATCTCAAAAAATGTCAGATGACTTGCATCCCCGACCTCATCGATATCTACGGTCCTGATACATTTTTGGATATTGAAAAGTCTCTTGCCGAGAGGATGTTTCTGCCCAGACAGATATGGGATGACTTGTTGCATTCATGCAATATTGAACATCGCAGTACTTTCTTTCCCTCCGATCAAGGGAGCCTCAGGCAACCAGACATGCTTTTTTGTTAATCGAAAATTATTCCACTCCTCTCTCAGCTGTTGTCAGGATAAAGCTTTCATATTTCTCATAAATAGATTTTAAAGTAACTTCAGAAATTCTTTTATAATGTTTAATGCATTAATAAGTGCCTTTTTCGCCATTTCGAGCTTTTGCGAGAAATCCTAGATAAGCTTCCGGAAGATGTGTAGGATTTCTCCTCATTGTATTCGTCGAAATGACAAACATTCCCACTCTCCCACGTTGCCACGTTCCAACTTCCAACATTGCTATTGCGTCGTAGTAGTCTTCAATACATTATTCTGCGTGATGCTATCGATGTAGTCAGAAAGATTTACTTTATTGATGCCATCATTGCTTAGAATATAGAGCACAGGCTTATTGCCACTTGGATCTGGGACTTCTACATCTATGACCTTATTTGTGCCCAAGTCGAATTTGAAACTGAAGAGATAATACAGACTGTAACTGGACGCGAATTGATCTCCGTTTTTCGCAGGACGTGATTCATAGACAGTAAAAGTTTGGTTATCTTTGTCAAAAAGGTAGACGTATTTGGAATTGATAGAGCTGATGATCTTTACGTCATTGGAATATTTATTTGTCATCGTATCACCTCCAAGCAATTTCACTTCACGATATCCTAGAGTAAACGCTGAGGCAGGATTCCTCCAAAACTGGTACAGCTTACCCTCAAACCGAGCCAAGAATGATCCATCCACCGCAAAACTAGCAAATCCTGAACCAGCAAAGGAAACTCCAGTGAGATTAGGAGCAAGATAATATTTTTGTCCTCCCTGATAGATATTTTGCGAACCAAGCGTATTGCGATATCTGGTCACCAATGTCGTATTGCCTGCAGAACTAAGCGTAGATTCAAAGACATACATATTTGCTTTCCCATACGTTGCTATTCATCAGATACGTTTGCTAAATCCATCAGCATCGCCATTGGTCACTGTTTGTGAACCAGCTTTGGTAACATTGATTATTGTCCCCTTGGCAGTATAACAATAGATTCCATCTTTCAAAAGATTAGCTCCACAATCTTTGAGCGTCTCTCCATCAGGGAAATTATAATCTACTACGACACCTCTAAGATTATCATCCATAGCCCCGACTAAAGCAGCATTGGTCCCTGCGATAATGATATTACTCCACATTGAGATACCTTGGAGATTACCCAACGCAGTTTTTTCTGAATCATTGAGTGTCAAGACTCTAGAAACCGTGCCATTGGCAGGATCATCAAATTTATTGAGCGAACTAATGTAACTGATATTAAATCCTTTATAATAGTCTGCTTGCAATACCTTCTTGAGTTGGGCCACATCTTCCAACCACTTTCCTTGAGATTCCAAGACATTTAATTTCTCCAAGATATCGTGATATTTCATAGACTTTTCTTCTGAGGTTGGATCCATAGCCTGGAATTGGAGCAAATCTTGCTTGATAGTATCTATCGTCAGATCCACAGTCACGCCATTGGAAGTTACGACTGTGCTAGCATTGGATTTCAATACCTGAGATAACAGATTGATCAACATGAAGAGAATAAAGATACCGAGAATGGCCACCGTTACTTGATATTTATTCTTAAGAAATTTCGTTTTGATTTTATAAAAAAGACTATCTTCATCCACCGATTTTTCTTTCTTCACTACAGTAGGAGCCTTAGCACTACCACCAGTGACTAGATAATGATAGATAAAAGCAAATGCTTTCTTATCTACTCTCGTATGCAGGAGATCCTGCAGAAAACTAGCCAAATGGGTACTTTCAGATTTCACGACTTGCTCCATTTCTTTGAAATCATTATTGTCCAAGACATCTGAGATCCTTGTACCGACATAGATGATTTCGTCCTGATTTTCTATATCTCCTTCTACGAAATCAGAGAATAGATCTATCTTTCCCTTACTATTTGTAGAATTATTTAATGAATAATACATTTTCTTATTTCTGAATATCATCACGCTCACATCTCCGATCATGGATGACATCAGAACATTGTCTATCACGATCTGGACAAATCCTTTGATCTCAAAAAAGTCCACATCACGGACCTTATCAGCAAATGCTTTGAGTTTGGTATTTAAATTTTGGAGTGCTATCTCGAAATGATTCTTGACGACATCAAGATCATAGTCTTCTTCCTCGCCAACTTTCTCGACGATCTCAGCGATAAAGTCCTGCAATAGATCTTTCTGATAGTCAATAAATTTTTCAGATCCGAACCCTGCAAACAATTTGAGTTTAGCTCCATTAGCAAGATCCTCACCAAACTGAGTTACCTGTTCTTCATTGAGATACAGAAATTTTTTCTCTTTAACATTCATTGGCATGCTTATTTAAATAATTAAAGGTATAGTGTGATAATAGCTAAACAATGGTCGAACAATGGTCGAACAGTAGTTAAACAGTAGTCGAACAGTAGCCTAATGGAGCTACTGTTAAACGCGAAGGCCACTTTAATCGTGGCCGGGCCTTCATCTACCGTTTAACCAGTGTAATATAATTACTTTAATTACTTAACAATAGATTCCATCTATTTATCTATCCTGAGCGCTTTTTCAATAGTAAGTAAGAGAAAATATAGCGAAAAAGCCCCAGGGAGTCGAGAACCTTTTTATAGTTTCTCTTTGGATCAGAAATGAACCTTCGCAACCGCTCCAATCTCACATATCTGATAATTTTGGGGGGTCTCTTTTGTTCTCCAACCCAGAAATCAAATGTTCCCGCTTGGGTCACTGTCAAAAGATTATATTTCTGGATCTGTTTCTTATTAGCATAACTTCGAATTTCTTGGACAGGATAGACGGGAGTAGATCTAGCGACCAGCAAAAGATTGATAGTATCTTTCTGATAGGGTAAAGATTTTTCTACCTGACTCCAATCCAGATTGGTATATCCATCTTGGGCATAGACTATCTGATATCATTTATCTTCCAGAAAAATTTTGGTTTTGGCCAAAAGATGGGGATATGTCCCATACAAAACGACACGAAATCTTTGACGGCCATATATCTTTTTCAATTCCTGCATAAGATAAGGTGCGAAGTCCGTGCCATTGAGATTAGTTAACCATTTCTTTCTGGCAAGAAAATAAAAAATCTGCAAAGCAATGCCATCCGGCAAGATCAAATCCGCATCCAGAATAGCATCCTGATACACGGTATGGATCTGCTCAATATTTTTCTGCTTATATTCCTGGACCAACATATTTTGAAATAATGAAAGATCATATTCCGCACTGTGGAGATCAAATAATTTTTTTCCTGCAATATTCGCGAAATACAGATAATCAACGATCGCAAAATGCTGATGTCCATAGAGATCCAAGATTTTTTTGACTGCTGCTGCCGAAGTCCCCGTGAAGAGTCTATTGAGGATAGATTGCATAAAGGAATTAAAAATTAAAAATTAGATTATTTATTATTCAGTTTTATATGTCTAACAATCAAAGTCCAAAGCTCCGAAATTATCAATTATACATTATCAATTATAAATTACTTCATCACCGTCAAACTCACTCCAGGATAATAGTAATTCAAAATCTTCTCCAAACTCCATCATTGCAGTGCGAGATATTGAGAACCTTTTCCACTCAGGCCTACACCATGTCCATCAAAATCAAAGCAGGGAACGAAATCAGGTCTCGACTGTAGATACGGAGTATCTCTCCATCATCGCTTATCTTTCGCTGACCAAGTAAATCCTGCCGAGCAACTAAAATATGGCAAAATAGGCACATAGCCACTATACAGCACCACAGAATTCTGGATCAGAGCCAAAGCTTGAGGAGAGGTTTTGGATGTCTTTTCTCGTCAAGCACCGACATATTTCTGAAACATATCTGGATTATCTATCGCGGTATAACTTGCTCCACTAGGGATAGAGGGATGGATATTCGCTGGATTCATATAAAAGAGCGCATACATTTTAGCCAGCATGAGAACTAATGACTGCTTCGTCATGCTATCAGTGTCACTCGTCTCTCAGATACCTCTCATATAATCAGAGAAAGGGAGTCTATTGATGATGACAAATCTATTTTCTATTACACCACCGGAAGAGAGATCTTTGACAGGATTTTGTTTGAAGATCAGCGAACCGTGAAAAGAATTTCGTGGAGTACCCCCATACGATGCTCTAGCATATGATGTAATCTTCACCAGTCACCCCGACCAAGCAGAAATCTCCACCTTCGTAGGAGTCATGCTATTTTCACCACTGCTGAGATAAAGATAATTATTATATGATTCCAACACTACGGAATCTTCTTTAGTCACCACGCCATCAGTAGAGAGTCTACACATGCCATCGCATGAAATTTCTCGCCTGTGATAATTCATACTGAGATCGTAGAGCAAAACGCTGATCATGCCAGACAGATAGGATTTGATTTCAGGTAAGAGTATTTTATGAGTAATTTTTACCACGTCCATCTCTGCAAGGGAAAGACTGTTGTTTTTTATATATGTGGATTCTAAACTAGCCCCAATTTTCGTAAGATCGGACGACCACAGGAGAGGGAAAGAAACAACCATATCTGCTGACTTTCCTTTTCCGATCGGACTCGTAATCTTGATGGCCCTTGTCGTCAGGTTTACAAACCCTTTTCTCGTCAATGAAAGCGTAAGACTTCCACTTTTCACTACACAAGAATCCACGACAAATCAAGTATCCAATCCGGTACAAGAGGTCACTGCAGGCAATGACACTGGCAAAGTGAAGGTAATTTTCCCAGTAGTCGCATAATGCAGCCCAGTCAAAACTGTGATATTTGCCGTGCTTCATGAAGTAGTCGCATTCGTCAACAATGCTGACACCAAACCATTCCTTACCTGTAACCTAATTTGTGGCAACAAGGAATACAGATTCGTCCCTGGACATGAAGTCGCCTGCCCATCATCTCTATGTCCCGCAAGTGCATAAGAAGTCACCGTCGTAACATAAGGCGGTCGATCCGTCGGTTTGAAATAAGACACTTTGGCAGTAGGATCGATATGATATTTCTTAGCCAATGCTGTACTGAGAAGCACTAATGCCTGCAGCTGAGCATCTGTCGGCTTCTGAATATTAAAATTCCCCATCAATGAGATCCCGATCGAAGACGTATTATTTCGCGCCGCATGGGCTCCGACCGTACCCGGACCACCAGCTCTTCCTTCATAAATATTTCCGAATGGATCTATGATGAAATTGTATCCGATATCTCATCGTCCTTTGGTGATGGTATGGTATTTATAAATATTTTGAAGATCGGTCTTGACCGCAGCCAATCATCCACTCAATAAAGAAGTATAATCTTCTGCAGTATGATGAATGACGATTTTCGTTTTATTATTGTGGATGCTGATAGGCCACTTGAGGTAATTCCCATTGAAGGTCTCATAATAGGCATCCGTAGATTCTTCACCAGAAAAATTTGCATTCAAATAATCATTCGCCATCAATGTTTCATAACGTTGTTGAAGGACATTTCGCAATGGATTGTCTGAGCCATCATCAGAGCTCTGTAATTGCTGGATCTGGGCATCCTGCTGTGCCTTCACGATGGCATTTACCTTGGAAGCAGGGAGGGTAGAATATCTGAGCGATTCATTCGCTCACCATTGAGCACGAGAGATGATCGTGACCCCGGGCAAATTCCGATCACTAGCAAAAACCGATCCAACAGACAGAACGATCAAAAGCATTCAGAGAAGATATTTTCTATACATATATATAAGGTATAAATAAAGCGCCAAGAATTATATAGCCAAAATCAATCAAGATTCAACATTAGATATTCCCATGTCGCTTGTTTCAACATTGCAATTTATAGGAAAATAACTAAAAATTAGACATTGGATTTGCAAACGTTTCAATAGTCATTGGTTATTGGTTATTTGTTATTGGGGAGTGAAATAACCCAAGCCCTGACCCAATACACCAATATACGAATACACCAATATACGATCCTTCTAAATCTTTTAATCTTTCAATCTTTTAATGCCCTTCGCTCATCTTCATTGACATAGCACCTTCTCCTTCTTGGAAGCCATTGGCAAACCAAATAAAATCCTCGCCAAAGCCAAGGAACTCGGCATGGATGCTATCGCTATCACGGATTACAACGGGATGTATGGGATCATCAAATTTTACCAAACTGCCAAAGATGAAGGCATTAAGCCCATAATAGGAGTAGAACTCGGATTTGTACTAGATATCAATTCAGCGATCCCCGCGAATCAAATCGGCAATATTGTCCTCTTGGCCAAAAATAAAGAAGGTTACGCCAATCTCATGGAATTGACCTCATTCGCCAATAAAGATGGCATTGCCGGCAAGCCAAAGATAGATATCACCACGTTAACCAAATTCGGCGCTGGTGTCATCTGCATCATGGGCGGGAAAGAATCGCGGATCGGCAAGATGCTGATGATCGATGAAAAACCAGAGAAAATCTCCGAGATCATCCAGATGATCAAAGACGCCGTCGGGCAAGAAAATGTATATCTCGAAATCACAGCCCAGGATGAGAAACTCTTGTCCGAGGTAAAGAAAGTAAATACACAGATCTTAGATCTCAGCTTAGCTACTTCGAGCGCGTGCGTGGTCCACAACAATTTCCACTACCCCAACAAAGAAGATAAGGAAGCGCGAGAAATTGCACTGGCTATCAAAGATGGAAAGAAAATCTATGACGAAGATAGAAGGAAACCCAAGGGAGAATATTACATCATGACCGAAGAAGAAATACGCGCCATCTGCGAAAAAAATGGCTATGAAAAATCTCAGATAGATTCCCGAATTGAGACCAATAGCAAAGTCGCTGAAGAAATTAAAACAGAGATCGATCTGCATCAGACCCTTTTCCCCAATTACGACTCTCCAGAGGATATTGTGGAAATCTATGAACAATATAAGGATCAATTAGTGGAGGAATAAAAAGGATTGAGAATTGAGAAATTGTAATTATTTCTTTAACATACTAAATCCCTCACAAATCACGATGCGTATAACCTTGTTTTCTTAAATAAAAATATATAGGTAAAACTTTTTTATGAAATTCATTAAGTTTTTCATGATCAAAAGCTACGTATTCTTCCCTCCATTTTTCAATATCAGAAACGGATCCACAAGCTCTGACGGCTTCATCAATAGTTAAAAAAAATTGATTATCAGTTTGATGTAATCTTTTATCACTATAGAATCTCGTATCCATGGCAAATTTTTTCGTTTTCTCTGATTTTGCATTAGCAGCGAAAAAACATTTAAACATCTGTTGTGGCGAAGCTCTAACCACAACACTGGATTTTAAACCATTAGCCAACTCATAAGACGATCCTCATGGAAGATAACAATGGAAATTGTTTAGATAATCAGTAATATTAATATCGGGCAAATTAAGAAATTCTTCAATATACTTTATAGGCATAAAATTTAAAAAATTCGAACGCCCAATAAGAGATAGCGCTTCATGCAAATCATTAACGGTGAACTCTTTCTGCTCCATTAGCAACTTATGAGTCGCCTTATCAAATTTATCAGTAGGTACAGAACAAGTAATCTTCATAATAGAGATACAGCTACCCAGATAAAAACACAGATATTATAACCATCAGCCACTAAAAGTCAACTACATAGGTACAAACCAAATAAACTTCCCGAATTTATAGAAACAAGTGCAACAGAAAAGTTATAGGTTATAGTAGTCATTTAACCTATAAGAATCATCTATGAAGAAGGAGTATCATCATATCACTAATGGAGATAGACGGCAGATATACGCACTATTACGTGAAGGG
>CAIXFE010000040.1 GCA_903918675.1 uncultured bacterium | reverse complement strand
GGCATATCCAAAACGAGCTTTGGCGCTTTCAACACCTTCTTAGAAGCTCTGAGTACTCTCTTTGGGACTGTAGATAAACGAGCCTTCATAAAATATTTGCAAATTAAAAAAATACCCTTGGTTCATGGATGGCGATTGTAGGCATTGTATCGATAATTGCAAGAATCTTTGTTTATCCAAGAGTTGGAGCGTCTTTTTCTTGATCAAAAAAAACTTAAAGCTGACTGACTTTAAGTTCCCTCTTGTATTTTAGGTTTGCTTTTTAAATCATGTAATTAGTTGAACCCATATAGTTCCGTGGATTATCAAAGGTATTCAAATATGCTGGATTGTTTTGAGCCTCAGCGATAATCGCTAATGTTTCATAGAATTTATCCATTTTCAATCTTGATATCAAAATCATTCATCCACCAATGGCTATAAGTTCTAATACCAAAGTAAGCAAAGAATTATCATCATCCGTATTCTTAGATTTACCGAATGCATCTTTTACGATCTGCAACTGATTCGGCTTGGATAATTTATCAAAATTAGGATGAGTGGACAAGATACTCTTAAAAATCTCCACCACTTTTTCCTTTCATCAGTGCTTTTCAATGAGTGTATCGACTATTTGCTTGTATTGAGAGCTATAGTTTTTTATCTTTTGTGACATCAAAGCAGCTTTCGTCCCTGGCAACTGATCTCTTGGCATTTCAGGTAGTGGGGTATATGTCATAGTTGACGCGATATTATTTGAAGTGCTCGATGTTGTTGTTTGCATTCCCGTCGCATCTACATTTGCACTTAGCATAACTCCTATAGCACCTAATGTCGCAACTCCAGCATTAAACGATTTCTTCATGACCTATTATAACAAAAAATAAATAACGGTCGTTTTATAATGAATACGACTCTTTTGTCAAGCCCTGCTTCTGCAATAAGAGAGCCATCTTTCTCTTTTTTTTTGATTTCGAATGTCTATATAGAGAATACATTTTTTTATTAATTCGTAATCTGTAATCCGCAATCTGTAATCTTTTAATCTTTTAATCTTTCTTCTAAAATGAAATATAGTTCATCACTGTTACAGAAATTTATCTCTATCCAAGATAGTCCCGAAGGCATTGCCCAAAATCTCATTTTGAAAACTGCCGAGATCGAGCATATCGAGAAAAGAGCTATCGCGCCAACGGTTGTCATCTGACATATCACAAGCTGTGAGAAGCATCCTGATGCTGATAAATTATCTGTCTGCCAAGTAGATTGTGGCAAGGCAGGAAGCTATCAGATCCTTTGTGGTGGTGCGAATGTCGCGAAATGATTGTATGTACCTGTTGCTTTACCTGGCACTCATTTAGAGAAAATTGGTATCACGATCGAACCTAGAAAGATGAGATGATTGGATTCCAATGGGATGATCTGTAGCAAGGAAGAATTGGGGATCAATGAAGATCTAGACAAGCATAATATCTGGGCTTTAGCCGAAAGATCTGAAAAAATGCCTGAAAAATCTGAGAAACACATTTGAGGTACTTCGTCAGATATATCAGACAATCTGTCAGATTTGTCAGTTTACGATTTCGATGATATTACTGATGATGATCTCGGGAAGCCATTGAGTGTGAAGTATCCACGGTTGGAATGATTTATCTTTGATGTAGATAATAAAAATCTGACCAATAGGCCTGATCTTACCTGACATTTTGGTGTGGCTACGGAATTGAATGCCATCTACGGATGAAAGATGAAAGACGAAAGATCAAAGACAAAAGATAAATTTATCGGTCTTAATAAATTAGCTGATTATCATAAGCAATTCAGAGATACGAATATTCTGGAAATTTTGGAGCAAAGTAAAAAGGGGAAGAAAAAAGTTGTAAGCCAAACCGATGGACTCAATACGTATATCCTCCTCGAGCTCAACGGAGTCGAAGTCCAGCCTTCATCATTTTTCACGAGATTACAGATGCTGGATATGGGAGCAAATCCCAGGAGTAACCGGGTAGATTTTTCCAATCTCTTTATGCTTGTCAGTGGACAGCCTGTGCATTTTTTCGATGCAGAGAAAATCGATGGCAATGTGATCGTGAGAAATGCTAAAGATAAAGAGCAGTTTACCGATCTTTTCTGAGCAAGTCATAGTTTGGTCACCAGTGACATCGTCATCGCAGATGAGAAAAAAATCCTCGCATTGGCTGGTGTGGTCTGAGGATTGGACAGCGGAGTGACAGAGCAGACAAAAAATATTCTGGTGGAGATCGCGAATTTTGATCCCGTCGCAGTCAGGAAGACATGAACGAGGTTGGGCTTGAGAACTGATGCAGAGCTCAGATATGAAAAAAATATCAATCCCTTGCGAAGCTTATATTGTCTCCTCCTCTTCTTGGACGAATTGAAATATTATTCGAAAGATTTAGGGAAGTTTGAAATTGGCGGATTGGCGTACTTTGTAAGTGGGAAGGTTGGAACGTTGGAGGGTGGGAAAGTTATCGATGTTGATTTTAGTAAGATGGAAGAATTTGTTTTTGGGAAAAAGGAGAAGGGATTTGAAAAAATAGCGAAAGAAATTTTGGAATGATTATGATTCATTATTAAAGGATCTTCCATAATTCCACCTATTCGAAGGTCACCGAACGATATGAATATCCCTGAAGATATTTATGAAGAAGTAGCGAGAATTTATGGATATGATAAGATCGATTCTTTGCCGATGAAATATGAAGTGCAAGATGTCGCTTATACACCTCTTGTCAATCTCACGAGGACATTGGAAGATATTTTGGTGAGAAATCTCGCTGTCGCGCAGACGGAAACCTACCCTCGAATAGGAGCCAAAACCCTGAATATTTTTCAGAAAAGTTTAGACAGTTTGTATTCTCTCCAAAACCCAGTCAATCCTGAAATGCCCTATCTCAGAGATGAAATGACCTATGGATTACTGCAGCACATCATAAAAAATCATAAATTTTTCGATGAGTGTAAAATTTTCGATATTGGAAAAATATGGCACAAAGGGGCAAAGGCTTGAAAGGGTAGAAAGGATCTCTGAACCATACCCTCTGCACTCTGAACTGGAAGAAACTTCGCAACTGATTTCGTCGACGAACAATATCATCTTGGCGTTATGCTCTATCACAAGGATATGAGTAAACGAGAGAAGGATCCGATTCTCCTTGCAAAAAATATGATCAGGACGATCTTGAAAGAGCTAGGGCTCACTGGTACACTAAAATTTGAGTCCAGAAAAAACAGCGCCTATCATCCTAAGAAACAAGCGGAAATATTTTATGACAAGACGCCTATCTGATTTATCTGAAGTTTCCATCCGCTCGTATTGAAGGCGATGAAATTGCCAGAAAATGCTGGAGTAGTAAACTTCTTCCTCTCTCTAGATATCCTAGCAGAACTGCGCTGAGAGAAAAAAGATTTAGTTGCTCACTATGAAACGCTTCAAGATCAGATCGTTTGGAGGGATCTGTGTTTCGTGGTAAATAGCGATCAAGATTTCTGATGAGTCTTGGCTGCGGTGGAAAAACTGCCTGAAATATCTGCAGTAGAAGTCTTCGATGTCTATGCTGGAGCAAATCTTGGTGAAGGGAAAAAATCAGTCTCTATCAAGATAAAAATTATTGGTGACTGAACTATGACTACTGAACAGATTAATGAAGTGATGACTAAGGCGATCAAAGCAGGAGAGAAAGAGGGTTGAAAGTTGAGGTCCGCACCATGAGTTTTGTAGAGACGCATTGCATGCGTCTATACGGAGCTTGGTATAATCGGTGGTGCGGAACAGTTGAGATATTGAGGGTTGAGAGATTATATTTATTTAGAATGGCTCTATGGTGGGATATACCGCACTTGATATGTTAAACAGACTTGGATGAATCTTTGATAACATTAAAATTATTAGAGATAAAATTCCTATTGCTGACCCAAAAGATGCTAGACATCTTATTTTGTCATGAATTCAATCCACGATTATGACACTGTTATTTCTGTTTGGGTCTCTTGAATATATAGATGATAATAATATAGAGCTACGAAGTATTTGTAGACTACCTGGGAAGTCCAGAGTGGACATACTTAACGAACTGGAACTACAGACAAAGCTTACCCTTTTGGTCTTTGTACATTTTAAAATAGAAGCTCTATTTTCAGATATATTGCTGGCAGTAGACTCTACATACAATGTTACTAATAAATTTTTGGTAAAAGCAAAAAATCTACTTGAGAGATTAACTATAAATGAGGAACATGAGAAGTATGATTGTTATAAAGTTATGTCTATAATTAGGAATAGCCTTCATAATAACTCTAATAATATGAATTGAGATTTCGATGCAACGATAAAAGGACACAGATTCCAATTTAAAAAGGGTGAGCCAACTAAAAGTGATATCTTTGAAATAATTTTTTTGATAGAATACTCGATGGATAGCATTGATGAAATAATTAATTCGCCAGAAGTATTGCAAATATCCTGACCTATTAAAGATTTATTCTATTCTGGGCTCGATAACGAGATATAAGTGGATGAGCCTCGACTTACATCTATAGATGTATAATGGATGCCTCTCTCCATTTCTCCATCCCTCAATCTTTCAACAGTCCGAAGGACTATGCCCTACGGGCTACATTTCTCCTTGCTTTTTTTAGGGAAAACCGTATACTCTTAGTGGAGTTATCTAAATACTCCAAAATTTTATTTACTACCCTATTATTACATGGCAACATGAATTGTTAAATTCTTCAACAGGAAGAACAACTTTGGATTCATCACTCCAGATGAAGGAGGAAAGGACGTATTTGTTCACGGAACAAACGTTAACGGTTACATCAACGACGGTGACGCTGTTGAGTACGAACTTGGTGAAGGAAGAAAAGGTCCAGAAGCTAAAAACGTAACTAAGGTTGGAGGCGAAGCTGAAGGTGGAAAAACTGCTCAGATGGACACTGAAGATGACATGGATATGGCTGCATAGTCATACACAAAAGATCTATTATTATATCACATATACCTCGACCACCAAAAAAGCTAGTAAAACGAAGGTTTTTTGGATGAGAGAGGTATAGT
The DNA here is from genome assembly GCA_903918675.1 of uncultured bacterium. Classification (GTDB taxonomy): domain Bacteria; phylum Patescibacteriota; class Gracilibacteria; order Absconditabacterales; family Absconditicoccaceae; genus CAJBLF01. Next base: position 4,019 of record CAIXFE010000040.1, on the reverse strand, counting down.
TACTACCGTAATAATTTCTTACTCGAAATTCTTGGGTAGTAACTATAATCTTAATTATATCATATAATAATCAAGACTCTTAAAAAAACTCTGCTTAGGCAGAGTTTTTTTTATTTGGTCATTGCGAACCGAACGAAGTGAGGTGTGGCAACCCAATAATTCTCCTTATGTGGATTGCTTCGTCGTAAGAACTCCTCGCAATGACGATTATTACGCTTACAATACTCTCCTGATCTCATCCAATGTTGTCAGTCCTTCAAGCATCTTGATGATGCCGTCTTCTTTCATAGTGAGGAACCCGTTTTGTCTCGCTTGACCATAAATATCGATCGCACTTGCGCCGTCGACGATCATCTTCTTGATATCTTCAGAAACTTCAAAAACTTCTACGATGGCTAACCTGCCGATGTACCCCGTACCACTACAATGATCACATCAGACAATTTTTGGAATTTTTCTATGGAAATCTAATTTCATAGTAGGATCGATATCATTGATTCTCCTTATGGATTCGGTGATCTCTGCTGACTCCGCATAGTCAGGATCTTTGAGCGTGCTGCAAAAAGGACAGACCTTTCTGACCAATCTCTGACTCACAACTAAGTTAAGCGAAGGTGCGAGCATATATGATTTGATACCCATGTTGAGCAACCTCGCAATGGCTTCGATAGAGGTATTGGTATGCAGAGTTGTGAATACCAAGTGCCCTGTCAATGCCGCATTGATGCTGATATCTGCCGTCTCCAACGTTCTGGTCTCTCCTACGAGAATGATATCCGGATCGTGTCTGAGGACAGATTTCAATCCTATTTCGTAGGTATATCCTTTGGTGTAATTGATCTGTGATTGCTGGATCCCTTGGATTTCGTACTCGATAGGATCTTCCAGTGTAATTATTTTTTCTTTTCCATTGTTGAGATAATTCAAGATTGAATAGAGCGTCGTGGTCTTCCCTGATCCCGTAGGTCCGGAGAAAATAATGATACCTGTATTTTTTTCTAGGTTTTTCTGGAGGAGGTCGTATTGTTTTCCCTTGAAGCCTAGTTCGTCGAATGTCTTGATCCCTGCGGTACTATCTAAAAATCTGATGACGGTACTCTCTTCTGTGATCCCAGGCATGAAGCTCACTCTGGCATCTATCTTTTTACTCGTAGCATCTTTCTCTACAGTGAAATCAAATCTTCCGTCCTCAGGGATATAATCGATATTCATCTTAGCTCCGGAAATGAATTTCAACTTCTGGAGATATTTACGAAAATCATTATGCGTAAATTCAAGGATCTCTTGTAATACTCCATCGATCCTGATCCTCATCAAGACTCCTTTTTCTTCCGACTGGAAATGGAGATCAGAAGCCCCTGCTTGGAAGGACAAGCTTACGATCTGTGAGATGAATTCTCCGGGATCTATGGTATCTCTCTTTTCAAATAATTTCTGGATCACTGCGATAGCTCACTTCCCTACCGCTTGTTTCTCTGCTCTCTGCTCTTCTTGTAGTCTCTGCTCTTGTTGCAGCAGTCCATCATATCGTTTCAATGCGTATCCAAAGCCCTGGATAGAGGTATAATATAATTCACTTCTATATCCTTCATCTTCCAATTTCTTGGCTATCTTGATCAGTTGATCGGGAAAGTTATTTGTCGTCAAAATTTTCAAAGTATTTTTTTCTTTGCCAAAAATAATTGCCTGAATGTTTTCGCAGGTTTCCTTGTCCAATATCTTGATAACAGAAAAGTCTGGCTGGATCTTCTCCAACTCAGGGATTTCTAAGATTGTTTTACTAAGTTCGGTCATAATGACGTCGAATCGTTAAAGCGTTAAAGCGTTTAAACGTCTAGCTACTTGCCGACAGATTTAGTCGCCTGCCCCGCACCAGCGGGGTTTGAACGATAAAACAAGTATACCCCGAAGGTGATATTTTGCAAATTCTGGGAGGTAGTTTTCATGCTAAAGGATTGACAATTGAAAGTTTCGGGATAATCAAAAATCTCCCTCAGCCCGATAAGCCAAGGGAGGATTTTCATTTTGAAGCGAAGCTTAAGCAGTAGCGAAATAAGTTTTCTGAGCGGAAATAACTTCAATGTATGTACAGTCCTCATGGGCTGATTTATATACATTTACCATTACGTCATTATAAGACTTTGACGTTATGAACTCTTGTTCTTTACCGTCAAAATCTTCTTTGCTCTTCGCCCATAGATGCTTGCCAAATGCGGACTCGGCGGCCGAAAAAAGGTTCAGAAAGCCTGCTGCATCTTTAGCATCACCCAAAATTTTTTTGATGTCTTCATTTGTAGTTTTCATAATTTTTTTTATGTTATTGATAGTATATTTAAATACTTTACATTTGCAACAGATTATTTATAAATTGTGACAAGACTAATTTTCTATTTATGGTTGACTTTTAAGATGGAATTTGTATAAATCTTTTGATTGAAATGCCCTTTACTCTATAAGGCTTCCTCGATAGAATGGTGGAAAAGGAATCTGTCTGAGATATAGAAAAGTTATTGGATAATAAATGACTCTTGCATAGTAAGGAGCCATTGATTACCCGTTATACAACTGCAGTGTATGATCAGGAGATCATTGACGCTATGGAATTTGCATTACCTCCAATAGAAGACATCAGCGACAAATTACCTCTTTCTCAGGGGAAAGTATATGCTCTTCGTATGGATCTCAACCCAGGCGTAGATAACCATAAGAAACATGTTGTTGGCTGACTTATTTTAAGAAACATCCTCGATGGATTCATTACTGAACAGCATAAGAAAACCTTGACGGACGGAGGGAACTTTAATTCAGCAAAGGCATTGAGATATTATACAGAAAAATTTGATCTACAATGACTTTATATCATGTCTAGACTTTTCCCAGATGATATAATCAACTTTCTAAAAACAGATCAATTTAATATCGAAAGAGCTCCCAAAGATTTATCAGTTGAGATAGAACGTGAATTCTATGGCTATTTGTATGCAAAATTTCAAAAAGATAGCTCATTTAGAAACTCTCACATCCCGCTCTGGCATGCTAGACATTGATGAGAAGTTATGAAACCCTTTGGTGAACAAATTGCTAATGCCCTTAATTTTACCCCAGATTATCTGGTGTCTGGTTTATGAGCATGAACAAGTTTGGAATGAGTGCAAATGCCTATAAAAGCTACAACAAATGCTCAAATAGTTATAGCGGAAAATATTGAGAGTCCTCTTTTTGCCAAAATGAAATACACTTTAGACAAGGCTGATATCCCTCACGAAATCAAGATAACAGACAATCGTATATTTAACAAAATTGAATGAGTCCCTCATTTAGTAATAGGACCACATTATGATGCAATAAATCCTTTGCTATCTCAAACCTCACAGAACCAAATAGATATCATTATGCAATACGATGAAAACAATCGGCAATCAATTTCAAAATACGTTAGAGACAAAGATATGCCAGTATGAAATTCTACTGCTGCTAACTTAGCGTGTGCGACGACATTAGCGAATAGATGAAATATTGTTATGACGATAATCTATGAGCCACGAAGATTTTTCTACGAAAAAAAAGAATAACTGCAGACAAAAAAAACACCACCATTTCTAATTCTTAATTCCTAATTCCTCATTCTCTTCATGTTCACTCCCGCCATCGAGCAATACCTCCAAGTCAAAAGACAATACGCCGACTGTATTCTGTTTTTCCGTATCTGAGATTTTTATGAGACGTTTTTTGAAGATGCAAAGATCTGCAATAAGGTTCTCGACTTGATCCTCACGAGTAAAAATAAGAATGACGAACATCCTGTGCCTATGGCGGGGATCCCGTTTCATAGCGTGGATAAATATATTCCCAAGTTGATCGCTCATGGGTACAAGGTTGCGATCGCAGAGCAGACCACTGATCCTACGCCTGGGAAGATTGTCGAAAGAGAAGTGACGCAGATTATTACTCCATGAACCTATATCCAAGAGACGAAAAAATGATTTACCTATATGCTCGGGATCAGCTTCAAGCCCTAT
>CAIXFE010000039.1 GCA_903918675.1 uncultured bacterium | reverse complement strand
TCCATCATATCGTTTCAATGCGTATCCAAAGCCCTGGATAGAGGTATAATATAATTCACTTCTATATCCTTCATCTTCCAATTTCTTGGCTATCTTGATAAGCTGATCGGGAAAGTTATTTGTCGTCAAAATTTTCAAAGTATTTTTTTCTTTGCCAAAAATAATTGCCTGGATGTTTTCACAGGTTTCCTTGTCCAATATCTTGATAACAGAAAAGTCTGGCTGGATCTTCTCCAACTCAGGGATTTCTAAGATTGTTTTACTAAGTTCGGTCATAGAGAATGAATGATAAAATGTTGAAATGATAAAGTGATAAAGAACAGATAATCAATATTTTATCATTTTATCGAGCCGGCCTGCCGGATCTTTTATCAATTTATCACTCTTCAAGTATACCCCGAAGGTGATATTTTGCAAATTCTGGGAGGTGGTTTTCATGCTAAAGGATTGACAATTGGAAGTTTCGGGATAATTAGAAAATCCTTCCCGAGCCCGATAAGCGCAGGAAGGATATTCATTCTGAAGAGAGATGCTTAAGCAATTTTGAAATAAATCGTTTGACGAAGGACAACTTCAATGTAAATAAAATAGTTTGACGGCGATGCATATATATTTACCAGTACCGTCATGGGAGAGAATAATTTACTAAAGTGCATTGGATACCCATTAATCGTCTCTCCTTTTTCTTGCTCAAGTCCTTTGTTTTCTTCTTTTGTTGCTGCCAAAGCATTCAAAAATCCATCAGGTGTTGTGGATTCCTTCAGAATGTTTTCAATTTGATTTAGGTTCATTCCCATACTTTTTCTGTTTTAAATTTGTATCAATAATATATCTAAATCCTTTACATTTGCAACAGATTATTTATATAATGTGACAATGACAATTTTCTATTTCTGGTTGACTTTTGAGGGCATTTTGATATGATTTTGATCGACAACAAACCCACCCTATGAGGCAGACAAGCAAACCCCCTCTCCGCCACTTTACCCCACCCCTAACCCTCCCCACTTCGTGGAGAAGGAGTCTTGACTCAATAACTCCCCTCTCTAGGTACTGGAGAGGGGTCTCCGGTGAACACCGGAGGGGGTGAGGTAGCCCATGTCCCGGAGACAAAAAAAACTTCCGCCATTATTAATTTTTAATTCTTAATTATTAACTCCCCTTTATGCAATTTACTCCCGCGATCGAGCAATACCTCCAAGTCAAAAGACAATACGCCGACTGTATTCTGTTTTTCCGTATCTGAGATTTTTATGAGACGTTTTTTGAAGATGCGAAGATCTGCAATAAGGTCCTGGACTTAATTTTGACAAGCAAAAATAAGAATGATGAGCATCCCGTGCCCATGGCGGGGATCCCATTTCACAGTGTGGATAAATATATTCCCAAGTTGATCGCTCATGGATACAAAGTGGCGATCGCAGAGCAGACCACTGATCCTACGCCTGGGAAGATTGTCGAAAGAGAAGTGACGCAGATTATTACTCCATGAACCTATATCCAAGAGACGAAAAAATGATTTACCTATATGCTCGGGATCAGCTTCAAGCCCTAT